>CAMLRV010000106.1 GCA_946482495.1 uncultured Flavobacteriia bacterium | reverse complement strand
AAGAACAAATCGATTTAAAAAACGACTTCCAAACCTTTTTCGCACAAGCACCTCAAATGAATCCGAATGCAAACAAAATTACAGGTGTTATTTGTGGTTATCGTGTGGAAGAAATTGAAGATGATGTAATTCGAAAAATGCGCTACATGGATAAATTGGTAGACGAATTAGCCAAAGGAAGGGCAATGGAAAAGATTTTAAGAGCCTAAACTTTGAGATTTTTTTAAGATTTAAACACACCAGTTTCAATATATTTGTAAGGATTTGAAAACAAAAGCTGTTCCAAAATGCAAATTGAAAACTCATTTTCTTTAGATAAAATCGCCTTTAAAAAAATTGGAAATTATTCCAACAAACCCACTATAATTTTTCTTCACGATTCTTTAGGCTGCATTGAATTGTGGAAAGATTTCCCAGAAAAGCTTAGCGTAGCAACCCAATGCAATGTTTTAATTTATGACCGACAAGGTTATGGAAAATCGCATCCATTTACTTATTCTAAACGCAATAACGATTATGTTGAATTGGAAGCGGATAGACTAAACGAATTATTAGAATTTTGGAATATAGACCAAGCGATTCTGTTCGGACATAGTGATGGTGGCTCGATTGCTTTAATTACAGCCGGAAAATATCCAACAAAAATTGCAGGAATAATCACTGAAGGCGCACATGTTTTTGTGGAAGACATCACTTTAAAAGGCATTAATGAAGCAAAAGTGCAATTCGAAACGACCGATTTAAAAACCAAATTAGAAAAATACCATGGCAACAAAACCGAAGCCATGTTTTGGGCTTGGGCAGACACTTGGACAACCGATACATTCAAATCTTGGAACATTGAAAATTTCTTACCAATGATTCAATGTAAATCGTTAATCATTCAAGGAGAAAATGACGAATTCGGCTCGCTATTGCAAGTTGAAAGCATTATCAACAATTCAACTGGTGTTTCTGAAAAACTAATCATACCAAATATCCAACACACCCCACATAAAGAAATTCCAACATTAATTTTGGAAAAAACGACTGTCTTTATTAAACAATTAACCAACTAAAACTACAACAACATGGCAACAAAAAACCTAACAACAGAAGAAACTACAACCCTATTACAACTTTTAAAAACGCGTTTTGAGAAAAACAAAAACCGTCATGAAGGTTTAGATTGGGAAAAAGTGCAAGCAAAATTAGAAGCCAATCCAATAAAAATGTGGTCGTTAAACGAAATGGAACAAACTGGCGGCGAACCTGATGTGGTTGGTTTTGATGATAAAACTAGCGAATTCATATTTTTTGATTGTTCTGCCGAAACGCCAAAAGGAAGAAGAAGTATTTGTTATGACCACGAAGCTTTGGAAAAAAGAAAAGAACACAAACCTGCCAATAGTGCTATGAATATGGCAAAGGATATGGGAATTGAAATATTAACTGAAGCACAATATCGCGACTTACAAAAATTTGGAAACTTCGATATGAAATCGTCAAGTTGGGTGTTAACACCTTCAGACATAAGAAAATTAGGTGGTGCCGTTTATTGCGATTTTAGATATAACACTATCTTTTTATATCATAATGGAGCCGATTCTTATTATGCCGTGAGAGGTTTTAGAGGTTCGTTAAGAGTGTAAGTTAATTCAAAAAACTTTATTTCAAGATAATTCGAAAATTCACTGCTAATAAGCTACTTTTGTCCAAAATAAATCACCATCATGCAAAACATAGAAACTATCTTAAAATTAGAAGACGAAATTGCCATCATTGAAGCGGTTGGAAATCACATTTGGGAGAAAAAAGAAACCATGGATTTAAACCAAGCTGAACTGACTTTCGTTTACGTTGATATTTTTGAAGCAGCCATGAACGAAGGTGGTTTACATTATTTCTTCAATAATGAAAGTGGCGATTTTGCTACCGAAATCATTCAAGCCTATAAAGATATTAATGCTACAAAAACGGCAACTTTATTAACAAAAGCGTTTCAATTACTTACTGTTAAATACACTTCTAATACAGAAGACAGAAAAAAAGTTATTGCCAAATTAGATGAGAAAATTATTTCTGGATGGGAAGATTTAGATGAAATTTTCTTTACAGAAGAAGAGGAAGATGTGGTTTCCTTGATTGTAGAATTCATTCGAAAAAATAAAAATAAGTTTCTAAACTAATAGTGTAACAAGTTTCCAAAACTTTCGTCTTACCATTAAATTTAATACGAGAACAATTTGGAAACGATTTTAAAAATTACCAATCTTCATAAAAAATATCGCAAAGTTCATGCGGTAAATAATGTATCTGTAGAAATTAAAAAAGGAAATGTCTACGGAATTTTAGGACCAAATGGTTCTGGAAAATCTACTACTTTAGGAATTGTACTAAACGTAGTAAACAAAACTTCAGGAGAATTTGAATGGTTCGATGGAACGTTTACTACTCACGATGCCTTAAAAAAAGTCGGAGCTATTATTGAGCGACCAAACTTTTACCCCTACATGACTGCAGAAGATAATTTAAAATTAGTCTGCAAAATTAAAGACATTCCATATACGAAAGTTTACGAAAAATTAGAATTAGTTGGGCTTCTAGATAGAAAAGATAGCAAATTCAAAACATTTTCTTTAGGAATGAAACAGCGTTTAGCCATCGCTTCTGCCCTACTTAATGATCCTGAAATCTTAATTTTAGATGAACCAACAAACGGTTTAGATCCACAAGGAATTAGACAAATTAGAGATTTAATAAAAATCATTGCTAATCAAGGCACAACAATTTTATTAGCTTCTCACTTGTTAGACGAAGTAGAAAAAGTATGTTCTCATGTAATTGTTATCCGTAATGGTGTAACCTTATACCAAGGAACTGTCGACGGAATTACAACTAATGAGGGCTTTTTCGAATTAGAAGCTGAAAACTTAGAACAATTAGAAACTGTTTTACAACAAATGCCAGCTGTGGATAAAGTCAGAAAAGAAGAAAATAAATTAATGGTTTATTTAAAATCACATCTAGAACCTGCTGAATTGAATGCCTATTTATTTCAACAAAATATCACGTTAACACATTTGGTAAAACGTAAAAACAGTTTAGAAGAACAGTTCTTAGAATTAACTAAGCACTAATTTTAAAACCTTTCACCTTTCATCCTTCACCTTTCAAAACTATAAAATGAAAAGATTACTTTCTATAGAATTACAAAAAATATGGCAAAACAGAGCTAGTAAAGTTTTAACCATTATTTATTTTTTATCCTTAACATTATTAGCATCGATAGCGCTAATTGAATTCGATTTTGGACCTTTCAAATTTAAAGCTGCCGAAAGTGGCTTCTTCAATTTCCCTTATATTTGGCACTTTACCACTTTTGTATCATCATGGTTAAAAATATTTTTAGCAGTTATTATTGTTTCTATGATTGCTAATGAATATAGTTATGGAACTTTAAAACAAAACTTAATTGACGGAATGTCGAAAAAGGAGTTTCTACTTTCTAAAATTTATACCATCTTTTTATTTTCAGCTGTGTCCACTGTATTAGTATTTGTTATAAGTTTAATTCTTGGATTAAAATATTCATCTTTTACTGAAATGGGAATTATTTTTTCCGATTTAGAATATTTATTTGCCTTTTTCTTAAAACATGTAGCTTTCTTTTCATTCTGTTTGTTTTTAGCTTTATTAATCAAACGTTCAGCATTCACATTAGGATTTATTTTTGTTTGGTTTTTGGGAGAAAACGTGGGTCACGCCATTTTAAAATACCAAATTTTAGGATACAAACCAGGTGATAAAAACACAGCAGTAATTGATTGGGTAAAAGATGTTTTACCATTAGAATCGATGTCAAATTTAATTATAGAACCTTTTTCAAGATTAAATTTTATTAAATCGGTTTCAACAACTGTTGGTGCAACTATTGAGAAAAATTATGATGTGCAACCTATTCATGTGGCAATAGTAATTTTCTGGACAGCTTTATTCTTATTTTTATCATTTTACATTCTTAAAAAACGAGATTTATAGTATCTTTGCAGATGCTATGAAAAAAATATTTTTTATACTTTTTATCTTATCATTTGCAGTTAGTTTTTCCCAAAATATAACTGTTAATGAAACTTATACAGCACAACAACTTGTTGAAAATATATTAGTCAACAGTGGTTGTGTTTCTGTTTCTAACTTTTCCGTAAGCGGTGGAAATTTTGGAACTGGAGATTTAAGTTATGGTTATTTTAATGCAAATGGTTCTAGTTTTCCATTTCAAGAAGGAATTATTTTAAGTACTGGAAAATTAAATTCAGCGGTTGGACCCAACTCTAACTTTTCAGATGATGGTTCAGGAATTGGCTGGACAGGTGATTCCGATTTAAATACAGCGTTAAGCTTAACAAACACATTTAATGCTACGGTTTTAGAATTCGATTTTATTCCGAATGCGAACAATATTAGTTTTGAATATATCTTTTCTTCAGAACAATACTTAACGAATCCGCAACCCAATCAGTGTAATTTTACAGATGGTTTTGCCTTTTTACTAAAAGAAGCCTCTGCCTCTACTTATCAAAATTTAGCCTTAATTCCTAATACAAATATTCCTGTTCGTGTAAACACAGTTCGCGGAAGTGGAACCATTTGTCCACCAGCCAACGAAGCTTACTTTGATGCTTTCAATTCGGGAAATTATCCAACAACTTATGACGGACAAACTAAAGTTTTAACTGCACAATCTGTGGTAACGCCTGGAGTTTTATATCATATTAAATTAGTCATTGCCGATGAAGGTAATGCACGTTACGATTCAGGAATTTTCTTAAAAGCAGGAAGTTTTATTTCCGAAAAAGACTTAGGACCAAACAGATTAATTGCCACTGAAAACCCGTTATGCAATAGTGAAGTTTTAACATTAAACGCTACACAAACTGGCGCTACAAGTTACCAATGGTATCAAAATGGAAATCCAGTTGGAACGAATAGTCCAACTTATACTGTAACTTCTGCAGGAACTTATTCTGTAGAGATAAATATCAGTTCGAGCTGTACACTAACAGGTTCCATTGAAATTGAATATGCACCAAATTTAATTATTGCTGATAATATTTTTGAAGTTTGCGACACCAATACTGACGGATTAGCATCATTTGATTTAGCTACCATTCAAACACAAATTTTCAGTAATTTACCGAGTAATTTTACAGTAGCATTTTTTGATTCTACCACTTCAACCACTCCGTTACCGTCAAGTTACACGAATACGACACCATATCTGCAAACAATTTATGCACGAATAACTAATATTCAAAATTGTTATGGTAATATTCCTATCACATTAAATGTGTATACTTTTCCTCAAACGTTCAATAATGAAACTATAGGAATTTGTAATAACACACCAACGGTAATTACCGCGCCAAGTGGATTTTCAAACTACAGTTGGAATACCAATCCGGTTCAAAATTCGCAGAGCATAACGATATCAAATGCTGGAAATTATATTGTAACCATTACTAATGCAAATGGTTGCATGAAAACCAAAACTTATACGGTTGTTAATTCAGAAGTGGCTACGATTACTAATATTGAAGTGAATGATTTTAATGAAGATTTAACCGCAACCATTTCGGTTTCCGGAAATGGAAATTACGAATATTCTTTAGACGGAATTACTTTTCAAGACAACCCTGTTTTCAATTTGTCCGATTCAGGAGAATATACCGTTTATGTAAATGATAAAAATAATTGTGGATTGGTTTTTCAAACTTTTTACGCGTTAAGTTATCCGAAATTTTTCACTCCAAATGGAGATAATTATAACGATACATGGCAAATTAAAAATCTAGAGAAAAGAGGATTAGAAAATAGTAAAATATATATTTTTGATAGATTTGGAAAACTACTAAAACAAATAGATGCAAATGGAATGGGTTGGAACGGAATTTATAACGGAAACCCACTTTCTTCTTCAGATTATTGGTTTGTTTTAGAATTAACCAATGGAAAAACAGTAAAAGGACATTTTAGTTTAAAACGATGATTAAAAACCTATTTTTAGTATTACTAGGCGGTGGAATTGGTAGTATTGCGAGATACTTATTAAGTTATTTTTTTGCTAAAAATGATTCTACTAATTTTCCTTGGGCTACCTTTATAGCAAATTGTATTGGCTGTTTACTAATTGGCTTGCTTTTTGGTTACATTCAGAAAAACAATTTACAAAACGAAACACTTAAACTTTTACTAATCACTGGATTTTGCGGCGGATTTACCACTTTTTCCACATTTAGTTTAGAAAACATACAATTTATTCAAAATCAAAATTATAACTTAGCCATAATCTATACTTTAGCATCTATTTTAGTAGGATTTTTGATGGTTATAATAGGTTTTAAAACATTTAACTAATGCAACATTTAAACGAAACTCAAATTGTTGAGTTAAAACAACTTTTAGCGAGTCCAAAAAAAATCGCCATTATTCCACACCGAAATGTTGATGGTGATGCTATGGGTTCTACTTTGGGATTATATCATATTTTGAAACAATTAAACCATGATATAAAAGTTGTGGTTCCAAACGAAATTCCAGATTATGTTCAATGGATTCCAGGAACAAATGAAGCCACAATTATTTATGAAGGAAATAAAGTGAATGATGCAATTGCCTTTTTGAGAAATGCAGAACTTATTTTCACTTTAGACTTCAATGCTTTTCATCGAGCTGGAGAACAAATGGAAAGTATCTTAAAAACATTAGACAAAACTTTTGTGATGATTGACCATCATGAAAAACCAGATACTTTTGCAAAATATACTTTTTCAGATATAGAATACAGTTCTACTTGTCAAATGGTGTACGATTTTATTCATTTATTAGAATTAGGTGAATATATCAATTTAGATGCAGCAACTTGTTTATATACGGGAATTGCAACCGATTCTGGAAGTTTTCGTTTTCCAAGAACAACTGGAAACTTACACCGAATTGTAGCTAATTTATTGGATATAGGTGTAGATAATTCTCAAATTCATGTAAATTTATATGATAATGGTGATTATAATAAATTACAAATCTTAGGAAAAGCTTTATCGAATTTAAAAGTGCTACCAGAATATAAAACAAGCTATATTACACTCTCTCAAGATGAACAAAATGCTTTTAATGTTAAAAAAGGTGATACTGAAGGAATTGTAAATTATGGATTAACAATTAAAGACATTGATTTTACAGCGTTTTTCACTGAAGTGAAAGATGAAAACATGATTAAAATTTCTTTCCGTTCTCAAGGAGATTTTGATGTAAATCAATTCGCAAGAAATCATTTTAATGGTGGCGGACATAAAAATGCAGCTGGCGGACGTTCCAATGATAGCCTGGATGTA
>CAMLRV010000105.1 GCA_946482495.1 uncultured Flavobacteriia bacterium | reverse complement strand
GTTAAAGAATTTGAAGTTACATAACCACCAACTAAAATGTCATTATCATGGCATTGGATTGTTACTGGAAAGTTGCCTCCTGAATTTCCATTTGCTCCTTTTAACCATTTTATGTTTTGTGAATCATCTAGTTTTATTATCATAGTTGAAAAATCACAATCATTATAAAGTGTGGTATTATTAAAAGTTATCGAAGATGCAGTAAAATCTGCAGCTAAAAATATATTATTGGTTTGATCTTCAGCTATATTGTCTAAAAAGAAATAAGAATTTGGAAAGCTCATTTGTTTTGTCCATGATCTATTTCCGTTATTATATTTTGTAAAAAACATATCAGACAATCCGATTCTACTTAAATTTAAATCTAAATAAGTGTAATTATCAGCATGAAAATGGCCGTATACAATTATTTCATTATTTGAATTTAGATAGATATTACTTAGATCTGAGCTACTATTACTAGAAGGTTCATAATTGTCAATAGTATATTTTGATACAAAATTTAAATTTGTATCAATTTCTAAATGAAAAATATCTGTATTATTATTTGAATTATTAATTACTTCACTATCAAAACTAAAAATTGGAGAAGAAAAATATCCTGCAATACTAATATTGTTATTGTTGTTTAATTTCAAAGAAGTGGGTACATCATAAAAATCTCCACCAAATCCTTTTAGAGCTAAAACATTTCCGTTTAAATCATATTTAACAATAAATCCATTAGGTAAACTAGGGTAAATAAAATTATTAGAAACTTCCAAATTTCCAATTTTTAAATTACTGGAATTAAAACTACCAGCTGCATAAATGTTATTTAAGTCATCAGTCGCAAAAGAGCTAATTCCACCTGCTCCTTTAAAATCTCTAACCCATATAAATTGTCCTGAAGAATCAAATTTTACAATAAATGGATATTGTGCATTTGAAGAATAACTTCCAATTAATTCGAAAGTTAAATTATAGTTGTTATTGTCAAATGTTATTGGTGTATAATATTGTTGAAACATGGGAAAACCATTCATGATGTAGCTACAACCTATTATTACATCATTATTACTGTCTATATGTAAAGTGCTTAATATTAATTCCTTACCGAGTGGATTGATATCTTTCATCCAAATTATGTCACCATCACTCGAATATTTGGCAACATAACCCGCTTTACCATTTAGACAAGAAACAGACTGATTATCTACAGAAAGATTTGAAAAAAAAGAACCTAGTACATAGAAATTACCTTCAGAATCAAATTTAGTATCAACAATTTTTTCAAAATACTCTGTTTGATTTTTTTTAGCCCATTTCCAATAAGGATTTTGAGCAGATAATGCAAAATGAACTAGCGTTATAAGTAAAAAGTATTTTTTCATATTATTCCTCTAAAGCTAAACGTTCTTGTTCTAATTTTTCCGACAATCTTTTTTCGATAATTGGAGCGATTAATGTTTTTTTGTCTTTTGTTTTTACGAAAGGAAACAACTCTAAATCGTGTTTCATTTTGTCGTTTGGATTCGGATATTTGTTTGTTCCTAATAAAATTTCTTTACCAGAATCGAATAATTCTTGTTCTTTTTGGGCGCTTTCCGAAATTTTTCTCTGAATGGTTCCTTCAATCAATTGTGTAATTAAACCACCATTTGCTTCAATTTCTTTGAATAATTCTAATGCTTTTTCAGCTAATTGTTCCGTTAAAGTTTCGATATAATACGCACCATCAGAAGGATTGTTGACTTTATCAAAATAACTTTCTTCTTTTAAAACTAACAATTGATTACGCGAAATTCTGTCGCCAAATTCGTTGTCTTTATGATAAATTGCATCGTAAGCCAAGTTAGAAACCGCATTCGCTCCACCTAAAATAGCCGACATACATTCGGTTGTTGTACGTAACATGTTTACATTATAGTCGTATAAAGTTTTGTTACGTTTTGTAGGTGTAGCTAAGACATGACAATCGAAATTATGGTTGTATTCTGTTGCTAATGTTTTGAATAACAAACGTAAAGCACGAAGTTTTGCAATTTCGAAAAAATAATTCGTTCCAACTGAAACTTCAATTGTTATGGATTGATTGATAGCTGAAATTCTATTGAAATATTCATTCACATGTGCTAACGTATAGGCCAATTGCTGTATCATATTTGCACCTGCATTTTGATAAATACCAGATTGAATATTTAGAAACGGAATATTTGAGTTTGATGAAATTTCGTTTAATTTTTCAATATCTTCATTTAAGTTTTTAAACCAATTTCCTTCTTTGCATAATTGTCCGACAGCATCAATTTGAATGATGAAATTGGCATTGTTACTTGAAGCGAAATCATTTAAAGATTTTACATATTCCGTTGAAAGAAACGGTAAATTGAAATAATATGTCACATTTTCTAATGGTAGTTTTTCCATTAGTGTTGCAACTTCAATTTTATCAGATTCTATTGTAAAGCAAACACTTTCTGCACCACGATTTAAGCTGTTTTTTGCTTTTTTGTTCGACATTTGAATATCGTGTACAAAAATGTTTTGCAAAATGGTAAATTCTGTCGCTTTTGTATTTGTGTGGTAGGCAGTAACTTCTTCATCAGAATGGTAAAAAGGTTTTACTTTTATACCTTCAGGCGATTCCCAAACCAATGTTTCATTATAATCGGCTCCTTTAAGTTCAAATTGAATTTGTTGCTTCCATTGTTTTGATGTAACAGATTCAAAATCTTGAAATAGGTTTGTTTTCATTTTCTTCAATTTTGTTTTGAAAACTAATTTTGTTTTTTAGCCCTGATAGAAGTGGAAATCCTTTTTACAAAATACTTCGACAAGCTCAGTATGACATTTTGCAAAAAGATTGCAACGAATAGCAGGAAGATAGTTGATTTGAAATATTACTTTTCTGCTTCTAATAAACTATCTTTTATTTTATCTTCTTCGAATTCAATGATGTAAATATCTTCGCTGTCTTTCTTCATGAAATATTTTTCGCGAGCATATTTTTCAATCATATTATCGTTTTTTAAATGTTTGATTTTGATACTATCTTTCGTGATTTCAGATTGATAGTATTCTTTGTTATCGTTTAGTTCGTCTATTTGTTTGTCTAGAAATCGATGTTCGAAATACGAGTAATTATCGAAAAATAACATCCAAATAATGAAAGCTAATAGTATAAGATAATACTTGTTTCCTAAAAAACTTAGAAAAGGTATTTTTTGAACAAGTATTTGAATTTTCTTAAACATTATTTTTCAATACGTTGATTAATTACGGCACGCACTACATCAATAGCAACCGTGTTATATTTATCGTTTGGAATAATGATATCTGCGAAAGCTTTTGTTGGTTCGATAAACTGCTCGTGCATTGGTTTTAGAGTGGTTTGGTATCTCGTTAAAACTTCTTCCATGTCTCTTCCACGTTCAGCTATATCACGTTTTAAACGACGAATTAAACGTTCATCTGAATCGGCATGTACATAAACTTTAATATCAAATAAATCGCGAATTTCTGGATTAGTGAAAATTAAAATTCCTTCCACAATCATTACTTTTCTTGGATGTGTTGTGATGGTATCGTCGGTTCTGTTATGTGTAATGAAAGAATAAATAGGTTGATCAATTACTTTTCCAGCTTTTAAATCTTTTAAATGTTGGATTAACAATTCGAAATCAATAGCACGAGGATGGTCAAAGTTAATTTTGGTACGTTCATCGTAAGATAAATTATTAGTTTCTTTATAATACGAATCTTGAGAAATAATACCAACTTCCGTTGAAGGAAGTTCATTCATAATTTGATGTACAACGGTTGTTTTTCCACTTCCTGTACCACCTGCAATACCTATAATTAGCATAACTTGTTGTGTTGATTTTACCAGTAGAAAATATAGAAATAAAAAAAGAGAAAGTATAAAAAAAACGACCTCAAAATAATTGAAGTCGTTGTCGGGGTGGCAGGATTCGAACCTGCGGCCTCCTGCTCCCAAAGCAGGCGCGATAACCGGGCTACGCTACACCCCGTATTCGCGAGTGCAAATATACAGCTATTTTTATAACATCAAAATGTTTTTTCAGGTTTTTTTGTTTGACAATACTGATTGAGATTTTGTACATTTACAAATTATTATAAACAGCATATGAAAAACTATTTTTACTTATTATTAGCCATTGGTCTAACTTCCTGTACTTCAAAACCTAATAAAAAAGATTTGCCAAAATTAAATGGCTATTGGGAAATTGAAAAGGTAGAATTTCCTGATGGAAATAAAAAAGAATATAAAGTAAATGAGTTTATTGATTTCATTTCGTTAAAAAATAATAAAGGAACAAGACAAAAAGTGGCGCCGCAATTGGATGGGACTTTTATAAAAGGAACGCTAGAAGATAAAATTAGGGTGGTGGATAGTGCCGATTCGTATTATTTAAAAACCGATTCGAAATTTACAAAATGGGAAGAAAGATTGCTTTCTGTTTCAGATGATGAGTTTGTTTTAGAAAATCAAGCTAAGATTGTATATTATTTCAAGAAATTTGTGCCTTACAGTAAAAGAAAATAAGCAGTTATGAAAAGATTTAACGACGATTTTTCTATTAGTGATGTGATGAAAGAGTTTATGAAAACTAATAAACTCGAAGCTGGACTTGACGTGATAAACGTGAAAGAAACTTGGTTTAAAATGATGGGGCCAGCTTTCAAAAATTATACGGGTGAAATTGAGTTAAAAAGACAAACTTTATATGTGCAATTAAATTCTTCGGTAGTGAAGCAAGAATTAGAATATGGAAAATCTAAAATTATTAAAATGCTTAATGAAGAATTGGGTAAAGATTTGATTAAAGAAATTGTGTTTAGATAGGAATTTGAAGTTTGGAGATTGAATTTATAAATATTTATACATTAAAAAAGCCGATTTGAATTTCAAATCGGCTTTTATATTTATATCAACTGTTCACTAAATACTGAACACTGAATACTTTTTATTAGAATTGCTCTCTTCCAGCGAAGTGGAATGCACCTTCGATTGCAGCATTTTCATCTGAATCTGAACCGTGAACAGCATTTTCTCCAATTGATTTAGCGTATTTTTTACGGATAGTTCCTTCGGCAGCATCAGCAGGATTTGTAGATCCAATTAATGTTCTGAAATCTTCCACAGCGTTATCTTTTTCTAAGATAGCGGCAACGATTGGTCCACGAGTCATAAATTCAACTAATTCACCAAAGAAAGGTCTTTCAGAGTGAACTGCGTAAAATTTTTGAGCGTCTGCAACTGTTAATTGCGTTAATTTCATTGAAACGATTCTGAATCCAGCTTCAGTAATCATGTTTAAAATTCCACCGATGTGTCCGTTTTCAACTCCATCAGGCTTAATCATTGTAAATGTTCTATTTGTAGCCATTTTTCTTAAATTTTTTGCAAAGGTAATATTTAATTCTGTTTCGCAAAGTAGTTTTTTGAAAATTATTGTACAATAGATCTTACTAAACGGAAACCGTAAAATTCGTGTGTTTTTTCTGGAGCTGTAGAAATTCTGTTTGCTGGACGTACATAGTTTGGTTGACTATCCCAAGAACCACCTCTAACACATTTTTTCTCTCCATTTTCTGGTCCTTTTGGATTTTGACCATTTTCAATTTTGTAGTAATCTTTGTTGTACCAATCCCAACACCATTCCCAAACATTTCCACTCATATCATACAAACCTAATTCGTTTTGTAATTTACTACCAACAGCGTGTGGTTTACCATTACTATTACCTTTATGCCAAGCAATTTCGTCTAAATTATTACTTCCAGCATATTTGAATCCTTTAGTAAGTTTACCACCTCTTGCAGCATATTCCCATTCAGCTTCAGTTGGTAATCTGTATCCATTTGCCGTAAAATTACAAGCGTAAAATGGACCGTTCATAGTGTAAACCTGAGTTAAACCTTCTTTTTTACTCAACCAGTTACAATATGAAATTGCTTCTTCCCAAGTTATATTATTAATTGGTAATTTATCGTTCCATCCCCATTTAGGAGCTTTTGGCATTTTTAAGTTTTTGGCTTTTGTATATTGTTTCCATTCCCAAACAGTAACTTCAAATTTGCTAATTTCGAAAGTGTTTACTGTAACTTCGTGCTTTTTTTGCTCGTCTGTATCAGCAGTACCATCTAAATCATTAGAACCCATAAAGAAATTTCCACCTTCTACTTTAATCATATTAAAAGGAAGTACCGTTTTAAATGACAAAAGTGTGATTGAAACTAGTAGTGTAGCAGTCAGTAAAAATGTGATTTTTTTCATGTTTTTTTAGTTAATTGTTAAATTTGGGTCATTTTTTCTGTCGCAAATATATAATTACAACAAAATAAAACAAGAAAAAAACAGATGAATTTTCATTAAAATCGATGAAATGCAGTTTATTTGAAAACTGAACGCCTTTTTTATGACAAAAAATTGCGAATATTTTAAATTTTGAATGTTTTGAAATCGGTTTTTAATGGATTTGATAAAAAAACAATGTCATTTATGAATTTATTTGAATAAAACTCACTGAAGTTATTTTTTCGTTCTTGTAAGCTACCATTTTTAAATAATTGATTTTGAATCTCTAAAATTCGATTTAATTTATCAGAATGAACCTTTTTTTCCGCTTTTAATAGACGTTTTTCTAGGTTTTCTAAACCATTAATTTGTTTAGTTTCTTGTGCTTTTACGGCGCCTATAAATGATTTGTCTGTTTGTTCGGCAATTTTCAATAATTCTAAGAATTGTTTGCGTAATGCTTCTTTTTGTTCAGAAAAATCAATGTTAAACTTCGAAGTTTCTTTGGTTTTTAAGCCAGATAATTCTTGTTGAGGTAAAAATAAATCCGACCATGTAAGTTGTAGTTTGTCTATTTTTTCTAGTTGCTTTTCTGTTGCCACCACAAATGAATTTCGTAAAATTAACATTGGAAAAGTAACTTTTTGCTTCTCGAAATTACTTTTCAATTCCAACCAATAGGCAATTTCGCCACCACCACCAATATAAGCTAAGTTGGGTAAAATTACTTCTTGATATAAAGGTCTTAAAATTACATTCGGACTAAATTTTTCTGGAGAATTCTCAACTAATTCTAAAATTTCACTTTCAGAAAATTCAATTTTTGTATTGTTAACTTTGTAAATGTTATTTTCTAAAATAATTCGCTCACGTAAATTATCCTCAATATAAAAAAGGTTAATTTCTCTTGGATTTACTTGAATTGTGTACTCTTTTAACTTCGTAATTGTTTCTGAAACTTCTATAAATGAATTCTGATGAAGTAATTCGTCTTTAATATAAGGTGTGAAAAGTGTTTTTAACTTCGAATCATCGCCATCTATAATTACTAAGCCGTGACTTGAAAATAATTCATTAGCTAAAAAACGAGTCGCATCAGCTAAATTGGAATGCTCAAGATAGGCTTTTTGAAATAATTCTTTAAGATATTCAGCGTTGGAACCAATACCAATTATTTCTGAAAATTCTTGAAAAACTTCTTCTAAACCTTTAGTTGATAATCTTCCAACGGGTCCAAAACTATCATTTT
>CAMLRV010000104.1 GCA_946482495.1 uncultured Flavobacteriia bacterium | reverse complement strand
ACTTGCATTACCAGTGAGTATCGGTGCGCAACCACCTGCTGCAAACGATTTTTGTAGAAATCAGGCTTTTTATGATTTAATGATTGGATTAAATCCAACAAATGACGAAGAAGTTTATGTTGGTGGAATAGAAATTTTTAAAACTACAACAGCTTTTACAGCTAATGCTGCAGCCATGTGGACGCAATTAACAGATTGGACGATCAATCCAACTGCTGCTGGAAACGGAACTGCAGGTACTTTAGATGGAGTACATTCTGATCATCATGTTATGGCGTTTTGCCCAACACAAACTACTCGTATGGTTTTTGGTTGTGATGGAGGTGTGTATTATAGTAACAATTCTGGTACAGCAATTGGTGAAAGAAATAAAGATTATAATGTAACTCAGATTTATAAAGGTTCAATAGATCAGTCTGTTGCTGGAAATAAAATGCTAGGTGGTTTGCAAGATAATGGTTCTCAATTGGTTACTAACCCTGCAGCAATTGGTGCTGGATTAGAAATTTTTGGTGGTGATGGCTGTTGGGAATTCATTGATAAGCAACAACAATACATGGTAGCTTCTTATGTGTATAATACTTATGTTTATTGTAATTATGCTACTGGTACTGCAACAGCTTATATTGCAAATGATAATGGTGGTAGTGATGGTGATTTCGTAAATCAATGTGCATTAGATAGTAATACAAATGTATTATATGCGAATGGTACAGCCGGAGCAACTTATAGAATCTATAGATATGCCATTACTCCTGGAACTGGAGCAACCGTAACAACAACTTTAACGAATGCAGCAATTAATGCGATTCCAACATATTTTGAAGTTTCGCCTTATACTGCCGATAGAGTAATGGTAGGACTTTCAACAGGAAGATTAGTTAAAATGGATGCGGCATCAGGAACACCTGCATATACAATTATTGCTACTCCATTTGCTGGAGCGATTTCAGATATCAAATACGGAAATTCTGAAAACGATTTATTTGTTACGATGCATAATTATGGTATAACAAGTGTATATTATTCATCAGATGGAGGTGCAAACTGGTCAAATAAAGAAGGAAATTTACCTAATATTCCAGTAAAATGTATTCTTCAAAATCCAAATGCCACAAATGAAGTAATTATTGGAACAGAATTAGGGGTTTGGTATACTGTTGATTTCAATGTTGCTAGTCCAAATTGGAGAAGAGCGAATGTGGGAATGAAAGATTGTAAAGTATTATCTTTTGATTATAGAGCTGCCGATCAAACGATTTTAGCAGCTACATTTGGTAGAGGAATGTGGACAGGGAAATTCTGGCAATGTGGAACTACTACGAAAACATGGAATGGTTCGGCTTGGTCTCCAGTCGGAACTCCAACTTCAAAAGACGCTGTCGTTTTTGCTGGAAATTATACTTCAACAGCAAGTTTAGATGCTTGTTCTGTAACTGTAAATACAGGTGCGGCAGTAACATTTGTTTCGGGTCATTCATTACGCGTTGGTGAAAATATAACTGTAAACGGAACAGGAACATTAACTATTAATAGTGGTGCGGCTTTAGTTCAATATACAAAACATGCTGTAAATACTGGAAACATTATCGTAAAACGTACCTCTGCTAATATGATTCATAACGATTATACAGCTTGGTCTTCACCAGTGGCAAATCAGAATTTATTAGCTTTCTCACCAAATACATTAACTAATCGTTTCTATCAATATTTATATACAGGAACTACAACTCCAACAGCATACCAATCAGTTGTACCTTCAACAAATAGTTTTACTACAGCTAAAGGTTACATGATTCGTGTGGATAATTTCTATGGATATACACCAACGGCATTTAATGGTCAGTTTACAGGTGTGCCAAATAATGGAACGATTACGTATGCGGTCGGACAAGGGTATAACTTATTAGGAAATCCGTATGCCTCACCTATTAGTGCTTATCGATTCTTAATCACGAATCCAAAAGTAAATACAGTTTATTATTGGACGCATACTGTAGCTGCGGTTGGCGGTGTGTATCCACAAAATAATTTTGCTTCATACACTACGTTAGGAGGAACGGCTGCTGCAGCTGGTGGTGCCATTCCAAACGATAAAATTAATGTAGGGCAAGGATTCTATATTCAAGCGGCAACGGCTTATACAGTAACTTTTGAAAATGAATTAAGAGAAGACGCTTCTACTACAACTCAGTTTTTTAGAGGATCTGAATCTGAAAATCAAACTTCTGAAAAACACAGAATTTGGTTGAATTTAAACGATGGTACGAAAAGCTACAATCAAATTTTGTTAGGATATACGAATAATGCAACTGACGGAGTAGATAATAAAATTGATGGTAAGATGTTAGATACATCTAAAACGATGCTTTATAATTTAATTGAAAATAAAGAATATGTAATTCAAGGTAAAGGATTGCCGTTTTCTGATGAAGATGTTGTGAAATTAGGTTTAAAAGTAACAGAAGCAAGTAATTTTGAAATCAATATTGAGCAAGTGGATGGTTTGTTTGAAAACCAAAATGTATTTATTAAAGATAATTATACCAATGCAATTTATAATTTAAAAGAGGGATCATATTATTTTATTTCTCAAGCAGGAACATTTAATGATAGATTCGAATTGATTTTCAAAAAATCAAATGCGCCTCAAGTAATTGCAACAAATAGTATTGATGTATTAGTAAAAAACAACGAATTAACAGTTCAAGCTTATGATG
Organism: uncultured Flavobacteriia bacterium; assembly: GCA_946482495.1. The sequence continues at coordinate 4,887 of CAMLRV010000104.1, read as the reverse complement.
CTGCTATTGCAAACGTGGAAGTATATGATGTTACAGGTAAAGTAATTTTTACTAAAAAAGGTATCCATAACAAACAGTTTAATACCAATCAAATTAACGCTTCAAAACAAGCTTTAGTCGTAAAAATACTATTAGAAAGTGGAGAAGTTGTTACAAAGAAAATTATCATGTAATTCTTCAATTATAAGAAATAAAAAAGGCTCCGAATTTCGGAGCCTTTTTTTATGTTGATTTATTGATTTTGATGTAATTCTGTAAAGTATTTGTAGAATAATGGAATTGTTTCAATCCCTTTCATATAATTGAAAATACCATAATGTTCATTTGGCGAGTGAATTGCATCGCTATCTAATCCGAATCCCATCATAATAGTTTTGCTTTTTAATTCTTTCTCAAATAACGCTACAATTGGAATACTTCCACCAGAACGAACTGGAATTGGTGTTTTCCCAAACGCATCTGAGTAGGCTTTTGAAGCGGCTTGATAACCAATACTGTCAATTGGAGTTACATAACCTTGTCCGCCATGATGGGGTGTAACTTTTACTGTAACTGCTTTTGGAGCAATGCTTTCAAAATGTTTTTGAAATAATTCTGTGATGTTTTCCCAATCTTGATTCGGAACTAAACGCATAGAAATTTTTGCAAAAGCTTTACTTGCAATAACTGTTTTCGCACCTTCACCAGTATAACCACCCCAAATTCCGTTTACGTCTAAAGTTGGACGAATAGAATTTCTTTCGTTTGTAGTATAACCTGTTTCTCCATATGTGTCAGCAATATTCAATGCTTTTTTATAGTCGTCTTCAGAATATGGTCTTTTTGCCATTTCCGCTCTTTCTTCTAACGATAATTCTTCTACTCTGTCATAAAAACCTGGAATGGTAATGTGATTGTTTTCATCGTGTAATGAAGCAATCATTTTTGTTAACACATTGATTGGATTCGCAACAGCGCCACCATATAAACCAGAATGTAAATCTCTATTCGGGCCCGTAACTTCCACTTCTACATAACTTAAGCCACGTAAACCTGTCGTAATAGAAGGTTGTGTATTAGAAATCATTCCCGTATCTGAAATTAAAATTACATCACAAGCTAATTTCTCTTGGTTGCGTTCTACAAACCAACCTAAACTTTTTGAACCTACTTCTTCTTCACCTTCAATCATAAATTTCACGTTACAAGGTAAATTGTTGTTCGCAATCATATATTCGAAAGCTTTCACGTGCATGTACATCTGACCTTTATCATCACAAGCACCACGAGCGAAAATGGCACCTTCCGGGTGAATTTCTGTAGTTTTGATAACTGGTTCGAAAGGAGGTGAATCCCATAATTCGATTGGATCTGCTGGTTGCACATCATAATGACCATAAACTAACACAGTTGGTAAATTAGGATCAATCATTTTATGACCGTAAACGATTGGATAACCTGGTGTTTCGCACATTTCTACCACATCACAACCTGCTTTTTCTAAACTTGCTTTTACAGCTTCTGCTGTATTGATAACATCTTGAGCATAAGCACTGTCTGCACTTACAGATGGCATTTTTAGTAATTCGATTAATTCTTGAATATAACGTTCTTTGTTTTCTTGAACGTATTGTTTGATATTTTCCATGTTGTTTTTTTATAAAGTTCAAATATACGAATTCAAGTTCAAGCTCAAAAATCAAATTAAAAAAACAAACACAAAAGACTGATTTAAAAATATTTGGATAAAGAATATTGCAAATCGGAAAATATTTTTATCTTTGCACCCTTAATTAACCGAGGTCGAGTACCTCAAATTTAATCACAAGATTATGCCAGTAAGAATTAGATTACAAAGACATGGTAAAAAAGGGAAACCTTTTTTCTGGATCGTAGCTGCTGATGCACGCTCAAAAAGAGATGGTAAATTCCTAGAAAAAATTGGAACTTACAATCCAAACACTAACCCTGCAACTATCGATTTAAACTTAGATAGTGCTGTTCAATGGTTACACAATGGTGCACAACCAACTGACACGGCTAAAGCAATTTTATCTTATAAAGGTGCTTTATTAAAACACCATTTAGATGGTGGTATCAGAAAAGGTGCATTAACTCAAGAACAAGCAGATGCTAAATTAGCAGCTTGGTTAGAAGCAAAAGCTGGAAAAGTGGATGCTAAAAAAGCAGGTTTAAGCAAAGCTGAAGCAGATGCTAAAGCAAAAGCATTAAAAGCTGAAAAAGAAGCAAACGAAAAACGTATTGCTGCTCAAGCTGAAGCTGCAAAAGCTGAAGAAGCTGCTGCTGAAGTAGCGGAAGAGGCTGCAACTGAAGAAGTTGTTGAAGCTGCTGCTGAAGAAACTACAGAAGCTCCTGCTGCTGAAGAAACAAACGAAGAAACAGAAGCTTAATATATTGCGATAATGCGTAAAGACGATTGTTTCTATTTAGGCAAAATCGCTAAAAAATTTAGTTTCAAAGGGGAAGTTCTAATCTTTTTAGATACGGACGAACCTGAACTTTATCAAAATTTGGAATCAGTTTTTATTGACTACAATAAAAATCTGGTTCCATTTTTTATTGAAAATTCTTCCCTACACAAAGATAAATTTCTGAGAGTCAAATTTGAAGATGTTGATACCGAACTAGATGCGGACAACATGAAAAATTTAGATGTGTATTTACCACTTTCTATGTTACCAAAACTAGAAGGCAATAAATTTTACTTTCATGAAATTATCGGATTCAAAGTTATAGACCAGCGTTTGGGTGATATCGGAACTGTTCATTCGGTTTTAGATAATGCTGCACAACCTATTTTCGAAATTTATAAAGGACAGAAGCAAATTTTGGTCCCAATGATTGATTCTTTCATCATCGAAGTGAACAGAGAAGCAAAAGAATTGGTGTTAAATACGCCAGTTGGTTTAGTAGATTTGTATTTGGAATAGTTTGAGTCTCAGTCTCAGAGAACAGTAATCAAATCTTACTATGTTTAAATTCAAACAATTTTCTATCAACCAAGAAAAATCGGCTATGAAAGTAGGAACCGATGGTGTTTTATTAGGTGCTTGGACACCCATAATCAACAATCCTTATAACATACTTGATATTGGTGCTGGAACAGGTTTGATTTCATTAATGTTAGCACAAAGAAGCTTTGCTGAGGAAATTGATGCGATTGAAATTGAAGAAAACGCCTACGAAGAATGTGTAGAAAATTTTGAAAATTCACCTTGGGCAGACCGACTATTTTGTTATCACGCAGGTTTAGATGAATTTGTTGAAGAAATTCAGGAAATGGAAGAGCAATATGACCTTATTGTTTCTAATCCACCATTTTATACAGATGATTATAAATCGGAAAACGAACAACGCGATTTAGCTCGTTTTGCAGATGCACTTCCTTTTGAGGAATTAGTGGAAGCGGCTTATTTGTTATTGTCTGAAAACGGAATATTTTCCGTAATTATTCCTTATGTGGAAGAAGAAAATTTTATCGCTTTAGCGAAGCAATCTTTATTATTTCCATTAAAAATTACCCGTGTAAAAGGCACACCAACTACAGAAATTAAAAGAAGTTTATTAGCGTTTACTCGTATCGAACAAACACCAATTATTGATGAATTAGTGATTGAAACGGCTCGTCATCAATACACTCCAGAATATATTGCGTTAACAAAAGATTTTTATTTGAAGATGTAGTTCATTATTCTACATTATACATACTTTTAAACTGATAAAATATTCTTTCAATTAAACGTAAATCTTCGGTAATAATATCTGCTCGACCTCTCATTTCCTGCTGAAACTGAATTTTCTTTTGATACGAAGTTTTTAAACCATTTGGTAAAGAAATATCCATCAATAAATTGCCATCTTTATCAGGTGTTAAAGATATTCGTTGCACTTTTCCTTTTACGATACCGAATTCTTTATCTGGATAATTGGCTAAACGAATATTTACACGTTGATTTTCTCTAATTTTTCCAGAGTTTAACGCAGCAGCTTTTAATTTACCAATAAATCCATTTTGATGGGTTGGTATGATGGCAAACATATTTTCACCTGCAGAAATGTTTTGGTTGACCGACCAAATTTGTAAAAACGTAACAATTCCTTCGTCTGATGAGCGGAAAACATAATTCAATTCCCAATCTGTAATAGCTTTTTTCAATTGGTAAAAGGCTTGTACTACATTGGTTTCTAAATTGGTGTTTTCCTTATTTTCGTTGATTTGTGTAGTTTGATTATTTCTTTTTAAATCATTAATTGAGGATTTAGTTTGAGAAATAGAACTCAATATATTTTTGTAATTTTTTTCGGCTTGTAAATATTGTAAACGTTCTTTTTCTATTTCTTGTGTTGAAATGACTCCTTTTTTAAACAAAGTTTCATGTCGGTTTAAATTACTTTTTTGAAGTTCTAACTCTTTTTGAGTGATGACTTTTTGCGACAATAATAATTCTAATCTTTCTGAAAGTTGTGTTTTTTCAACACCTTGCGCATTTGTTTCTACAGTAAAGGGTTTCAATTCTTTATTTAAACGATTGGCAATATATTCTTTTTTAAAAATAGCAAAACTAGCTTCCACTTCTCCTAATTGAGCAGTTGTGAACTTTTCAAATGGGAATTTACTTTTGTCTAAATTGATGCTTTCAAGGGTTGATTTCAATAAAAAAACATCTTTATAATTCGCTGAATTTTCAATAACTGCTAATGGCGTGTTAGCTTTTACATTGGCTTTATCTTCAATTAAAATTGCTTGAATTTTTCCATTAACTTTAGCTACTAACTTTTCTGGTGGTGTGTTAGTGGTAATAATAATTTCACTGCTCACAATTTCTGGATATTTAATAAACCAAGAAATGAATAAAAGCAACAATATAATTCCGAAAATTAGAAAAG
>CAMLRV010000103.1 GCA_946482495.1 uncultured Flavobacteriia bacterium | reverse complement strand
AGAAAAAGAAATTTTACAAAAACAATATAAAATAATGACGTACCGCTTGTGGTATATTATTGCTTGGCCTAGTGCTGTTTTAGCCGTTATTTTCGCTATTTCGTTGTTGTATTTAAATCCAGCTTTTTTAGAAATGCGTTGGATGCAGGTCAAATTAGGATTTGTCGCTCTATTATTTGCTTATCATTACAAATGTCACCTTATATATAATGAATTACAAAACGATGTTTTCAAATATTCGTCCAACTTCATGCGTTTATGGAACGAAGGAGCAACCATCATTTTGTTTGCTGTAGTATTTTTAGTAATTTTAAAAAATGCATTTAATTGGATTTTTGGTGTAGTGGGAATTATACTTTTTTCCATTATCATTATGCTTGGATTCAAATTCTATAAAAAGATTAGAGAGAAGAAAAGTGAATAAGTTTTTCAAAATACACACACTTTCATTAAGACGTAGAATCTTCTTATCAATGTTGTTTTTGACAACGTTTTCTACGGTATTAATTTCTGTTGTTTCCTTAATTCACTTTCGATTTGAAGCTAAAGAATACCACGAAGAACGTTTATCTCGAAAAGAAAGCGCTATCAAAGAACATATCGAATATATTTTACAAACGACATCTTATCCGCTTTTAACCAAAAATGTTCGAAAAATTTTCAAAGACAGAATTCATGAATTATCTGATATTCACAGTTTAGAAATTAATTTTTTCGATTTAAAAGGAAAACTAATTTTATCCTCGAAATCGGCCTTCAAAATTGACAAAAAAATGCCAGATATTAGTCCGGAAATCCTTAGTCAACTTGAAAATTCTTCTGAAAAAAGAATTGTTATTTCTAAATCTCAAGATAATGAAACCTACTTAAAATCTTCTTACAGTTATATTAAAGATGTAAAATTTAAAAATTTAGCCATTTTAAATATTCCGTATGAAGAAACAAGTGATTTTTATAATGAAGAAGTGAAAAATTTCTTAACACGATATGCTCAGGTTTATATTATCATGTTTATCATTTCGATATTATTATCCTATTTATTATCGAGTAATATCACGAAATCTATTTCTCAAATTTCTGAAAAACTTGAAGTTACGCAATTAAACGAACACAATCAGAAACTAACATTACAACCGGGAAATCAGGAAATTAATGGCTTGATTCAATCCTACAACAATATGGTGGATACGTTAGAAGAAAGTGCGCAAAAACTAGCACAAAGTGAACGTGAATATGCTTGGCGCGAAATGGCGAAACAAGTGGCACATGAAATTAAAAATCCGTTAACACCTATGCGATTAACGATTCAGAGTTTCCAAAGAAAATTTGATAAAAACGATCCAAATATCAATCAAAAATTAAGTGATTTTTCTGAAACTTTAATTCATCAAATTGATACGATGACAACCGTTGCTAGCGCGTTTTCGAACTTTGCGAATATGCCAGCTCAACAAAACGAAAGGCTGAATGTAGTTCAAATTACTAAAATGGCATTGGAAATTTTTGACGAAGAATATGTTCGTTTTCATACTTCAGAAAAAGAAATCTATACTTTATTTGACAGTGTACAATTGACTCAAATTGTAACGAATTTAGTTAAAAACGCGATTCAAGCTATTCCAGAAAATCAAGAAATCAAATTGGTTGAAGTACACCTTTCAAAAGTTGAAACTAATTTTGTACTGAAAATTTCCGATAACGGAATTGGAATTTCTAAAGAAAATGCTGCCTTTATTTTCGAACCAAAATTCACAACCAAAAATTCTGGTATGGGATTAGGATTAGCAATTATTAAAAATATCATTGAAAATTATAACGGAACCATTACTTTTGAAACCGAAGAAGGAAAAGGAACCACATTTACCACAATATTACCTATAAAAAACTAAAAAAATGGAAAACATTTTAATTGAAAAATTAGACAATTTAGCTGTTATCACTATCAACAGACCAACTAAATTAAATGCGTTAAACAAAGCTACTATTGAAGAACTACATCAAGCTTTTAACGAGTTAAACAACGATAGTAACACTAAAGCTATTGTTTTAACTGGAAGCGGTGAAAAAGCTTTTGTAGCTGGAGCGGATATTTCTGAATTTGCCCATTTTTCAGTTCAAGAAGGAGAGCAATTAGCTGCAAAAGGACAAGAGTTATTATTTGATTTTGTTCAAAATTTACAAACTCCAGTTATAGCTGCAGTGAACGGATTTGCTTTAGGTGGCGGTTTAGAATTGGCTATGAGTTGTCATTTCAGAGTGGCATCTACAAATGCAAAAATGGGATTACCAGAAGTAACTTTAGGCGTGATTCCAGGTTATGGTGGAACGCAGCGTTTAGCACAATTAATCGGAAAAGGTAGAGCTATGGAATTAATCATGACAGCCAACATGATTGATGCAGAAACAGCAAAATCTTATGGTTTAGTGAACCATGTTGTAGCTCAAGAAGAGTTAGTAACTTTCGCAAAAGGAATTGCTACAAAAATTAGTAATAACTCTAGTGTAGCCATTGCTAAAGCTATTGAATCTATTAACGCAAATTATGAAGATGGCGTGAATGGTTTTCAAACAGAAATTAAAAACTTCGGATATTGTTTTGGAACGGAAGACTTTAAAGAAGGAACTACTGCCTTTTTAGAAAAAAGAAAAGCGGTTTTCACAGGAAAATAATTTACTAACTATTTAAAACCACCAATCTATTATGAAGAAATCATTGTACTTAAGACTATTAATTATAACTGTTTTTGTAACATCTTTAAGCAGTTTAGGAAGTTGCGTTCATGTTCATCATCGAAATACTACTGTAGTTCGTAAAGCTAAACCACTTCCTCCAGGACAAGCAAAAAAAGTGTATGGTGATAAAAGCGCCAAAAATTACACTAAAAAAAGACGTCATTAATATCACAACATGTTATTTAATAAACAAAGCCACTTAGTAGTGGCTTTTGTGTTTTTAGCCGCTAAAATTCTACAACTATTTCCTTATATTTGTTAGAAACAACCTTTATGTCTTCTCAAACTCGATTGACCAAAGCCTATCAAAAAGCTATTCGAATTCCGTTTACGAATTCGGATAAGTTTATTTTGTTTAGTGATTGTCATCGTGGAGATGGGAGCTTTGCAGATGATTTTGCCAATAATCGCAACATTTATATGCATGCTCTAAATCATTATTACAAAAATGATTTTCACTATATTGAATTGGGTGATGGCGATGAATTATGGGAAAATTTATTCTTTAAAGATATTATTGAGGCCAATAAAAACGTGTATTTGTTGTTGAAGAAATTCTATTTAAAGAATAAACTACATATGATTTTTGGGAATCATGATATGGTGTACCGAAATCCTAAAGTGGTTAAAAAGAATTTTTCGGAATATTTTGATACGACTGAAAGTAAAAATATGCCTTTAATGCCGGAATTGAAGTTTCATGAAGCGATTGTTTTAGAAAATACAGAAACTAAGCAAGAAATCTTTTTAACACACGGACATCAAGCAGATTTTATGAATTATGTCGGGTGGAAATTCAATCGTTTTTTTGTTAGAATTTTGTGGAAACCGCTTCAAGTTTGGGGAATTAAAGACCCAACTAGTCCTGCGAAAAACTACCGTGAATCGGAAAAAGTAGAACGCAGAATTAAAAAATGGATTTCAGATAACGGAAATAAAATAACAATTGTTGGACATACACATCGTCCGCATTTCCCTAAACCAAGCGAAAATTTACTCAATTTCTTTAATGATGGAAGTTGTGTGCATCCAAGAAATATTACAGGAATAGAAATCGAAAACGGCAGAATTTCCTTAATTAAATGGTTAATCGACACCAATGATGAAGGTGTATTACAAATTGTAAAAGAATATATCGAAACGCCTCAAAAGTTGAGCGATTATAAATAAAAAAGCGAGAAAATCTTCTCGCTTTTTTATTTTATTGTTCCGGTGCAATTTCTATTTCTAAACCTTCTAAATCTTCAGTAATGTGAATTTGGCAACCTAAACGACTATTGTCTTTTACATGATAAGCATCAGCAAGCATGGCTTCTTCATCGTCGTTTCTATCCGTTTGCAAAACATCATTTAGAACATAACACTGACAAGAAGCACACATGGCCATTCCACCACAAATACCAATTGTACCTTCTTCGGCTAATTCATACGAACGGATTAATTCCATCACATTCATATTCATATCAGTGGGCGCTTGTACTTCGTGTTTTACGCCATTTCTATCCGTAATATATATTGTAACGTCACTCATATTACTCAATAGATTTTACAACTGCTTTTTCAGCTTCTTTTCTGGTTCCATCAAAACCATCCACTCCAGAAACAGTAGTATATTTTAAGACATAACGTTTTCCTGGATTGATTCTATTATACACACTTTGACACATTAATGTTGCTTCGTGGAAACCACATAAAATCAACTTTAATTTTCCTGGATACGTGTTTACATCGCCAATAGCGTAAATTCCATCCACATTGGTTTGGTAGTCTAAAGCGTTGTTTACTTTGATCGCGTTTTTCTCTATTTCTAATCCCCAATTGGCAATTGCGCCTAATTTTGGTGTTAATCCGAAAAGTGGAATAAAGTAATCCGTTTTAATATTTTGATGTGCACCATTGATATCTAAATCAATAGATTCAACATGTTCGTTACCATTAATCCCTGTAACTTCCGCTGGTGTGATCAATTTAATTTTACCTGCTTTTTTTAGTTCTTGTACTTTTTCAACAGAATCTAAAGCACCACGAAATTCGTTTCTTCTGTGTACTAAAGTTACAGACGAAGCTACATTCGAAAGGAAAATACTCCAATCTAAAGCAGAATCACCACCACCTGCGATTACCACATGCTTATTTCTATATTTTTCTGGGTCTTTGATGAAATAATCTACTCCTTTTTCTTCATAAAAAGTGATGTCTTCCAATTGTGGTTTTCTTGGTTCGAAAGTTCCTAAACCACCAGCAATTGCAATGGCTTTAGCTTTATGTTGTGTTCCTTTATTTGTTGTTACGATAAAAGAACCATCTTCTAATTTTTCAATAGTTTCAGCCGTTTCAGCCAAGGTAAATCCAGGTTGAAATTGTTTAATTTGTTCCATTAAATTCGTTACCAAATCACCTGCTAAAACTTCTGGGTAACCTGGAATATCGAAAATAGGTTTTTTGGGATATAATTCTGCTAACTGCCCGCCTGGTTGAGGAAGAGCGTCAATAATATGACATTTTAATTGTAATAAACCTGCTTCAAATACAGCAAAAAGCCCTGTTGGACCAGCGCCAATTATCAATATATCTGTTTCAATCATCTTTTTAAATTTGGATGTTACAAAGGAATAAATTTGCAACGTATTTTTTTATGACAAATATCAGTTAAAAATTAACTAATGTTTTCTACTGTCTCAATTTGTGGCACATATTTTTTGATGGTAGTTTCTACACCAGCCTTCATGGTACTGATACTTAAACTACAACTTGTACAAGCGCCTTGCAAACGTACTTTAACATGTTTACCATCTACAACTTCCACTAATTCAATATCACCACCATCTGAATTTAAAAACGGACGGATTTCGCCTAAAGCTTTTTCGATATTTTCTGAAATCTCAATTTCTGTCATAATCTATTATTTTACAGCAGAACAACCTGCCATTGTTGTAATTTTTATTGCTTCTGTAGCGGGTAAATTTTCGTTTCTTTTTACCGTTTCCGAAACTACATTTCTTGCTAATTCTTCAAAAACAGTTTCTAAAACCGAACCTGTTTGTAAAGCTGCTGGTCTTCCGTAATCACCTGCTTCTCTTATACTTTGTACTAATGGCACTTCACCTAAAAACGGAACTTCTAAATCTTCCGCTAAGTTTTTAGCACCTTCTTTTCCAAAGATATAATATTTATTGTCTGGAAGTTCTTCCGGTGTGAAATACGCCATATTTTCAACAATTCCCAACACTGGAACTTGAATAGAATCCGACATAAACATAGAAACTCCCTTTTTTGCATCCGCTAAAGCAACAGCTTGTGGTGTACTTACTACAACCGCACCTGTAATTGGTAACGATTGCATAATTGATAAGTGAATATCTCCTGTTCCTGGAGGTAAATCGATTAACATGAAATCAATTTCTCCCCAATTGGCATCAAAAATCATTTGATTTAAGGCTTTCGAAGCCATTGGTCCACGCCATATAACTGCTTGGTCTGGTTTTGTGAAAAATCCGATTGATAAAATTTCTACACCATAACTTTGTACGGGTTGCATTTTCGATTTTCCATCCACTTCTACAGAAATAGGTTTTGCCGATTCCACATCGAACATAATTGGCATAGATGGTCCGTAAATATCTGCATCCAACACGCCCACTTTGAATCCCATTTTAGATAAAGCTACGGCTAAATTTGCTGTAATTGTAGATTTACCCACACCACCTTTTCCTGAAGAAACTGCAATGATATTACTAATTCCTGGAATTGGTTTCCCTTTAATAGTATTTGGATCTTCTTTAACTGGCGTTTCTACTTTGATATTTACTTTCACTTTCGCATCAGCGTTAATTTTTTCGGCAATTACCTTTTTAATATCCGCTTCAGCACGATTTTTTATGTGTAAAGCTGGAGTAGTTAACACTACGTCTACCACTACTTCATCTCCAAAAGTAACTACGTTTTGAACTGCGCCACTTTCCACCATATTTTTTCCTTCACCTGCAATTGAAATAGTTTCTAAAGCTGTAAGGATTTCTTTTCTATCTAATTTCATCTCTATTTAAAAAACTTAATTTTAAAAAGTTTAATTTAAGACTATGCTTATTTAAACTAATTTTAGATTGCAAAGATAGTTTGAAAAAGATAAAAGGCAATAATTTAACGATAAAAGTTTGTTAATGAAGTATAAGGTTTGTTTATTGTGTGAATTTATTCTAGGAAAACAAACTTCATATACTCTTGAATATATTTTTCATCTCTGAAAGAAGTCATAAATCTCACATGCTTAAACGCATACTCTTTGTTAAATTGACTTCTATTAATTTGCCCACAAAACTCATTTGAATAATAAATTTCATTATTAATTTTAACCTTAACTCTTAATCTTGTTTTGAAATCTCCATTGTATTTCATGACAGCAAAAGCCTGATATCCCTTAGAATAGCATTTAAAAAAACTATTGGTAACAACACAAGTTGGTGTTTTTTGAAAAAACTCAATTGGTTTCCATTTTCCATCCACATCTTTTGCTTCTTGAATGATTTTAATCCATTTAAAATAAGCAGGTTTTGAATCATTATTATAAATTAACAGAGGATAACAGTTAACATAATCATCAGACAAATCACTTATTTCATTAAAATATTTACTTACAATTTTAGCAGATTCACTAATTTGAAAATTACTTGGAACCTTTTTATTAATTAAACCACTGTTAACAATTTGTTTTTCATCAGGCGGAGTTAAACTTTTATATAAAAAACCATTTAAAGATATTAAATATGTAGTGTCTAGTATTATTTTAAAATTATATCTTGGCAAAATTGTATCAATATCGTTAAAACCGACAAAATATTTGTCCAAACCCTTAATGTCGACTTCTTTTTTAAGAATAGTGTCTTTATTAAAATTAATTGCTAATGGATAATCAGAAAACATTCGTAACATTCCCTTGGAATTTACTCTAATAGATTTTTTAACTTT
>CAMLRV010000102.1 GCA_946482495.1 uncultured Flavobacteriia bacterium | reverse complement strand
ACTTTTACTCAAAAATTAGAAAAAGCAAAATCAGAACATAAAAAAGTAATGCTTTATTTTTCGGGTTCAGATTGGTGTGCACCTTGTGTTAAGTTCAAAAAATTCATAGTTAACACTCCAGAATTTCAAACTTTCGCAACAGAAAACCTAGTAATTTACAATGCCGATTTTCCTAGACAATCTAAAAATAAATTAACTAAAGAAACTGAAAAAGAAAACGACGCTTTAGCTGAAAAATATAATACTAAAGGACAATTTCCTCTAATTTTAGTTTTAGATGAAAATGGAAATGTAGTTAAAAAATGGGAAGAATATCCTAAAGAAACCTTATCGGAATTCATAGAAAAATTAAAAAGCTAATGATTTTCAAAAAAAATCTAAAATTGATGGGAAATCGGTTTGAGATTTCAGTGATAAATGAAAATGAAAATCATGCTAATGAATGTATTGATTTAGCGGTTATTGAAATTCAACGTATTGAAAAAATATTGACAACTTTTTCTACAGAAAGCATTACATATGAAATCAATGAAAATGCAGGAATTAAACCCGTTGTAGTTCCAAAAGAAGTTTTTGATTTAGTATTTCGTTGTCAAATGATTTCAAAAATAACTCAAGGAGCTTTCGACATTAGTTATGGTAGCATCGATAAAAAATTCTGGAATTTCGACTTAAACATGACTTCTTTACCAGATCAAGAATTAGCAAAAAAATCAGTAGCATTAATTAATTACGAAAATATCATTCTTAACAAAAAAGACCAAACTGTATTTTTAAAAAACAAGGGAATGCGAATTGGTTTTGGTGGAATTGGAAAAGGTTACGCTGCAGAATGTTCAAAAAAAATATTAATGCAAAACGGTATTAAAAGTGGAATTGTTAATGCAGCTGGAGATTTAACAACTTGGGGATTTCAAGAAAACGGGGAAGCATGGACAATTGGAATTGCCGATCCAAACAAAAAAGAATCATTGTTCTCTACTTTTAAAATTACCAATACATCAGTAGCAACTTCTGGAAACTATGAAATTTGTTTTTATTGATGGCAAAAAATATTCGCATACCATCGATCCAAAAACAGGTTTTCCAATTTCTGGAATTAAAAGTGTAACAATCATTGCTGAAAATGCAGAAATTGCAGACGCTTTAGCAACTCCAGTAACCGTAATGGGAATTGAAGTTGGTTTAAATTTCATCAATCAACTGCCAAATATTGGTTGCATTATAATAGATGATTTTGACAAAATATATCATTCCAAAAATATAAATTTAACCTAAAATGAAAATAAAAAAATTTGTAATTGTAGTTTCCATAATAACTATTGCAAGTTGTTCGGAAGTAAAAGAATATCAGAAATCAAAAATTAATGATTCTGATATGGAATTAGCGGCAAAAAAATCGGAGAAATTCGAAAATACATTTATGCTGTATCGCGAAGCTAGTTCAGGAGCCAATGGTGGAAAAACTGGAGGTGGTTGTGGTTGTAATTAATAATATTGAAAAATGAAAAAAAGAATCATATCTGCCGCATTTCTAGCATTTTTATTTTCAAATTCAATAAAAGCGCAAGACACAAAATCAGATTCTGTAACTTATCAAAAAAAGAAATTAAAAATTGAAGAAGTAAATTTCATTTCAAGTTATTATTCGCAAGATGGAAACAATTCTGCAGTAACAGGTGGCTTAGGAACTGAAAAGCTTACCGATATTGCTTCAACTTTAGACATAAAAGTTTCACGTAAAGATAAAAAAAACAGAAAACAATTATATGGATTTGAAATAGGTGTTGATTCTTATACCTCTGCATCATCTGATAAAATCGATCCAAGTACAGTAACCTCAGCATCATATCAAGACATTCGAGTTTATCCTTCAATAAATTTTAGTGTAGAAAACGAAGAAAAACGTCAAATCATTTCAGCTGGGGTTTCTGCATCTGCTGAATTTGATTATTTCTCATTAGGTGCAAATGCTGGATATACAAAATATTCTAAAAATAAAAATACCGAATTCAATGTAAAAGCTATGGCTTTCTTCGATACTTGGAAAGTAATTTTACCCATTGAACTTAGAAATAATCCCGATCCAAATTACAAACAAGGCGATAGCAAACCTCGAACTTCTTATAACTTGGGTTTAACATTATCTCAGGTAATCAATAAAAATTTTCAAATGGCATTTTTAATAGATGCAGGTTATCAGCAAGGACTATTAGGAACCAAGTTTAATCGCGTTTATTTTAATGATATTGCAGCTACAGTAAAATCAGAAAGCTTACCTAATACCCGATTCAAATTACCAATCGGAATGCGTGCAAGTTATTTCTTAGGAGATAATATCATTTTAAGAGGTTTTTATAGATATTATTTTGATAACTGGGATATCAAATCGCACACATTTAGTTTGGAGCCAACAATCAAACTTTCTGCTTTTTCATCAATTTCTATTCCGTATAGATTTTACACACAAAATGCAGCCAAATATTTCCAACCTATCTATCAACATGATTTAGGAGACGAGTATTTCACAAGTGATTTTGATTTATCAGCTTTTTCAAGCAATATGATTGGATTAGGTTATAAAATCATTGACCACAACAAAGGACTATTACATGCCAAACACTTCAATAGTTTAGAATTACGATATGGATATTACCATAGAAACAATGGTTTAGATTCTCATATTTTAACTTTAGCCATGAAATTTAAATAAAACAATAAAGGCGATTTCACAGAAATCGCCTTTTTACTGAATACTAAAAACTGAACACTGAATACTAGCGAAGCTGCTGTTTATACATTTCAAAATTAGCTTTATCTTTTTCAGACAATTGTGGTTCATCTATAGGATATTTCTGTAATTCTTCCCACATGATTTTAGCTACTAAATAACGAGCCATTTCTTTATCATCAGCAGGAATAATATACCAAGGAGCCAACTCATTAGACGATTTATTCATAATTTCTTCGTAATAGTTCATATAATCGTCCCAACGCTCACGCTCTTTCAAATCGCCCGAAGAAAATTTCCATTGGTGTTCGGTTTGTTCCAATCGCTTCAATAAGCGTTTCTTTTGTTCGTCTTTACTCATATAAAAGAAAAACTTCATCACAATCGTTCCGTTTTGCGAAATATGTTTTTCAAAATTATTAATTTGCTCGTAACGATTTTCCCAAAATTGAGGTGTAATATCATCTACTTTTTCAATTCCAGGTAAATTTTCATTCAAAATATATTCAGGATGCACGCGAGTGACCAATAAATTCTCATAATGCGTTCTATTGAAAACCGCAAACTTCCCTTTTTCAGGTAAAGCCAAATAATGTCGCCATAAATAATCGTGCTCTAATTCGGTGGAATTTGGAGTTTTAAAACTATGCACCACAACACCACGTGGATTAAATTCCTTAAAAACTTCACGAATCAAGCTGTCTTTTCCACTTGTATCCATGCCTTGTAAACCAATCAAAACACCATAACGATTATGAGCATACATTACATCTTGCCACTCACTTAGTTTGTTACGAAGCTTGTCTAATTCTTCTTCTTTTTTATCATCTTTCCAATCCCAATCAACTTCTGTCGAATAATCAGATAATTTAATAGGTTTTGTGACTTTATAATCTTCTAATCTGAAATTTTCCATAATTTTGCGCCTTAATTTGAAGCTTTTTCCTGCTGTCCGTTATATTTTTTCAAATATTTGCACTTCGACAAGCTCAGTGTGACAAATATTTAAAAAAGATGCCACTACCATCAGGGCTAGGCTTTAGTTTCCAAAACATAAATATATGCAAAATTTTCAACTAACTGAGTTTCTAAACATAAAAGGAATTGGTTCGGCATCAGGCTTAATTTATCACGACAACATACTCTTCATCATTTCAGATAATAGCACTTATTTATATCAATATGTAATTGATAAAGATTTGGTTTTAAAATTCCCTCTAGTTAAAGAACCTCAAGAAAATATTGCCAAAGCAGAAAAACCCGATTTAGAAGCCATAACAAGTTTTGGAAATCAACTTTTTATTTTTGGTTCTGGCTCAACTGAAAAAAGAAATAGGATGTTTTCGTTAGACTTATCCAATGATAAACTACAAACCAACGACTTAAAGCAACTTTATACATTTTTAAAACAAGTTGCCAATTTAGAAGCAGATGAATTAAATATTGAAGGTGCAATTTGCATTAACAAATCGATGTTATTATTTCAAAGAGGAAACGGACAAAATAGTAAAAATGGAATTTTTATCGTTCCAGATAATCAAGAAAACCCAGTGCATTTTATTCCAATTGATTTGCCATTTATTGATGATGTGCAAACTAGTTTTACAGATGCCATTGTGGTTGATGAACATATTTACTTTTTAGCTTCAGCAGAAGACACCAATTCAACATACGAAGATGGCGAAGTATTAGGAACCATAATTGGAAAACTAAATCTACGTTCCTTTGAATTAGAAGATGCGGTAATTATTTCCGAAACGCGAAAATTTGAAGGTATAACTCTACATGAGAAAAACGAAAAAGAAATTACTTTCTTACTTTGTGAAGATAACGACACCGAAGTTTTAGAATCGAAAATTTATAAATTAAACTTCAAAAGTGACATTTAAAATTTGAAAATTGTACTTTTATCATCGTAAGTTCAACCACTT
Organism: uncultured Flavobacteriia bacterium; assembly: GCA_946482495.1. The sequence goes on along the minus strand of CAMLRV010000102.1, from coordinate 3,043 downwards.
ACGATTTTTTTTGAAAAAATTTTAATGTCGTCCCAACCTTTTGGTTAAAAATGGCATCTTTATAAGTAAGGAAGTTCAAAAAAAATGTCAAAATTTAAAAAAGGAATTACGTTTATCGTTTTATTGGTTACAATTTTTATTACAAATATTTCATGTTCAAAAAAAGTGATAACCGGGAAATACAGAACAAATTTTAATTCATATGGAATGTTCAGCAACACATTAACTCTAGACTGTGAAGGAAATGCTATTATGAATTATAGCGGAGATGCCATGTATAATAATTCACAAGGAGTTTGGAAAAAAAACAAAGATACATTAGTAATATTTTTTGATTCTTTGCTTAACAAAAACAATAGATATAAAGGTGAAATTAAGTATTTAATAAAAAGAAATAGAATTGAAAATATACCATATCCAAAATCTATATATAAAAAATTAGTAAAATATTATAAAACTAATAAATTGGACATGAAAAAGATTACTCGGTATAAAAAATTAAATCAAACTCCAATGAATCATTATGGAAAAATGGGGTTTCAATATTTTAAAAAAATTGAAAATATAGAATGTGTAAAAAAATTTTAAAGTCGTCCCAACCTTTTGGTTAAAAATGACATCTATATAATAAAGCAAACTAAAAACATAAAAAATAACGGATTTCGAACAACGGATTTTGAATTTTGAACTTGAAACTTGAAACTTGAAACCTGAAACTTGAAACTTGAAACAAAATAAATGATTGATATACAACTCATACAAGCCTGTAAAAAACAGCAACGCGATGCCCAACGGCAAGTGTACGAATTGCTCGCACGCAAACTGTACTATACGTGTTCACGATATTTGAAAAAAGAAGAAGAAATTGAAGAAGCCATGGCAGATGCGTTCTACATCATTTTCACCAAAATTGATCAACTAAAAGAAGAATTAGCTTTTGAAGGTTGGGCCAAAAAAATTGCTGTGAATCAATGTTTGATGCAACTGAAAAAGAATGTCAATTTTAATTTGTATTTGGAAGATGTGAGTTTCAAAAGTCAGCCTTTAACAGATGAAATGGCCGATTTAGAAGAAGAAGACTTACTCAACTTACTTAATTATTTGCCAGATGGTTGTAAAACCGTTTTCAGTTTGTTTGTGATAGAAGGCTTTTCTCATAAAGATATTGCCGAGAAATTGCAGATTTCAGAAGGCACCTCAAAATCGCAACTTAATGTGGCAAAAACAAAATTAAAAGATTTGGTAAACACTTTTTATTATCAAAAAGCAAAGTAAAATGAACTCAGAAGATAAAATATATAACAAAATCAAAAACGCTTCCCGAAAAGGCGAAAAAGACTTTCCTGGAATGGATAAAGTCTGGAATCGTGTGGAAGAAAAGTTAGTCAACACAATTGTGGTGAAAAAGAAAAACACATGGCAAAAATTAGCCATTGCTGCTACGGTTTTATTGAGTTTTTCTATCATTTATCATTTTGTTTCCAACGATGAAATTATTAAAGATAAAATCAACAATTCTAATAACGCTAATGAAAATCCAGTTTTAGTTTCGAAAGATTCGGTAAACAAAATCATTGAAAAAGCAAGGGAAGCAGTAGTTGCAAATGAAGATGCTAAAATGCCATCAAGTAAAATTCAATTAGAATCTAATCCAATAGAGAACAATCCTTTTACTACATCATTTGCTCCAGTTACAAGCATTATTAATGATTCTGCGGTAAAAATAAAATATGATTTTGATCCAATTACTTCAGAAGATAAAGAAGCAATTGTTTTTGAACTGAATAAAAATTTAAGTACTGAAAACAAACTAAACTATAATAATAGCGCTTTAAATTCTTCCAGCAGTAATACTAATAATGGTTATTATGCACCAAGTAAAAAATACAATACAACAACAAAACCAGTAAAACCAAGATACAAAGCAACTTCTGCAAAATCTAAAGATGCTTCTGAAGAGTCTAGCGATGAACTTGTGGTGATTGATGGTGTAGTAAAAAACAAAAAAGAGTTGGACAAAATAAGCCCTGATGATATTGAAATTACGCATTATGCAAAACCACTATATATAATTAACGGAACGGAATATACTGAAGAATCATTATTTGGGAAAAAACCGACTAGTCCGTACGCACCTTTAGACAAGCAAGAAATTATTACAATAAACGTTGTAAAAGCTGAAGACGCTATGAAAGTTTATGGTAAAAAAGGCGAAAATGGAGTAATTATTATTACCACAAAAGACGGAAAGCCGGTTAAAAAATAATCTAACTAACATACTAAACTTTAAATTATGAAAAATTTCAAAATTCTTTCATTAGGCATTACTATGCTTATATGTTACACTTCTATTGGGAAAGAAGTTACTTCAAAAACTACAAGTTTTACAATTCAACAAGAAAAAACAATAACAGGAAAAGTTACCTCAGATGGCGCGCCGTTACCAGGTGCAATAGTTGTAATTTCGGGAACACAAATTGGCACACAAACGGATGAATTTGGAAAATTTTCAATTAAAGCGAAGCAAGGTGACGTTTTAGAAATTTCATTTTTAGGAAAAGATACAAAAGCAGTAACAGTTGGAGCAGCAAATGTTATAAATGTGGTTTTAGTTTCTTCAGTTGAATCAATTGAATGTGTCATGATTACAGGAGGAATGGGAATTTCTAGAAATAACAGCAAAAAGAAAGCTCCAGTTACAGCCAATAAAATATCAAATTCAAAAGTAGAAATTAATACTACTTTTTCTGATGAAATTGTAAAATTAAGTCGTGAAGAATACCAAACAAAAAACGATCCTTTAATTTATATCAACGGAATTAAAACCACTAAAAAAGAATTAGATATAATTGATAATAAAACAATAAGTTCTATTCAGGTTATTGAAGTTGATGATGCAATTAAGGTTTTTGGCAAAAAAGGCCAAGATGGAGCGATTATAATTGAAACAGAAAATAGATTTTATCAACCAATTGAAAAACTTGACAAAAAAATTGAAAAAAAAGACGCTTATAAATCAACCTTAGATTTCAGCACTTTACAA
>CAMLRV010000101.1 GCA_946482495.1 uncultured Flavobacteriia bacterium | reverse complement strand
GCAATGGCAATTCAGTTGATTATTAATAAAGAATTAGGTTTAGCGAAAAACGAAAACCCAATTCAAGGTTCATTCATTATTGAAGAATTAACTGATTTAGTAGAAGAAGCGGTTTTACAAGAATTCGACAGAATTACAGAACGTGGAGGAGTTTTAGGTGCGATGGAAACGATGTACCAACGTTCTAAAATTCAAGAAGAAAGTTTATACTACGAAACATTGAAACATACGGGTGAATTCCCAATTATTGGTGTAAATACGTTCTTAAGTTCAAAAGGTTCGCCAACGGTTATTCCTGCAGAAGTTATTCGTGCTACAGAGGAAGAAAAACAATATCAAATTGAAATGTTGAAGCATTTACATGAAGCTGGTAAAAATCAAGTTGCAGAACATTTGAATAGGCTTCAAGAGGCGGCTATTAAAAATGAGAACATTTTCGAACACTTAATGGAAGCTACAAAAGATTGTTCATTAGGACAAATTACTGCTGCTTTATTTGAAGTAGGAGGTCAGTATAGACGTAATATGTAATATTGATTTACGATTTACGATTTTCGATTTGGGATTTACGATTTACGAAATTGGATTGTGGAATTTAGATTGTGAAGATTTGATTTACGATTTGAGATTTGAGATTTACGAAATTGAATTGTGAATTTTGAATTTTGAAATTATATAAAAACCCTTTCAGAAATGGAAGGGTTTTGTTTTTTATGATATTGCAAAGATGATTTATGAAATAGAATTGATTAATCATACTTCGGAGAGAAATGTATTTCTTCTTTTTTACTGGCTATTTTTGAAATTCTACTCTCTTTTAAACAAGCTCCTTTTTTATCTTTTAACTCACAATGTATTGAAATTTCGTCAATGAGTTTTTCATTTTTGTCTTTGACTATAATTTTAGAGAGCTCATTATTCGTGTAATAGAAATATTGGGTGTGGAAAGTCGTAAAATTATCTACGATTTTATGAATTGTTCCATTTTTGTTATAATGATAAATGGCTTCGTTTTCTTTGTATTGTTTTTGCGTGTAGCAACTGATGCGTTCGCGTTGTTTTGTTTTCCATCGTGTTTTACAGTAATAAGGTTCTTTATCAGGATACAATTCTTTTTCAAACCATAATCTTTTTTCGGTTTCTTGTATTAGATTCCCTTTTTCGTCTACAGTTTTAGAATATTTAATGCGACCATTTTTAGTAAAAATCAATTCCTTTTTATGTACAAGTATTTTTTGATTAGCAACAACAATATATTTTTCTTCGGTTGCAGATTTTATTCCTTCAGGCAATAGTTGTTTGTGAGTATACTTTTTTGTAGCACATGATTGTAGTAACAAGATCAATATAAAGAAAAAAACTCTCATAAGTGGAAAGTTTAAATAGAATACTAAATTACGAAATTTGATTTGGAATCTTCAATTTGGGATTTGAAATTTAAATCTATGCTAACTAGAGTGAACGATTTTTTCTTGCTGATAAAAGATTTTACAATGGTAACTCAGTGTTTTTTTGTAAATTTATGTTGGTTTTCAGTTAATTAAGTTTTTTGGTTATGAAAAAAATTATTTTTTTACCATTGGTTATTATTTTTCTGTTTTTTTCTTGTAAAAAAGAAAGTATTCCAAGCAAAAAAGAAGTAGTTGGAAAAAATAGTATGGGTTGTGCACCACCAACAGTTGATGCCAAATGGTACACTTCAAACAATAAGGCACCTTTATTTAAAGGAATGGATGTTATTAATTATCCTATTAGTACTAAAAATGCTGAAGCTCAAAAGTATTTTAATCAAGGATTGGCTTTAGCTTATGGTTTCAATCATGCAGAAGCCGCACGTTCGTTTTATTATGCGACCAAATTGGATCCGGAATGTGCCATGTGTTTTTGGGGATTTGCCTATGTGCTTGGACCAAATTATAACGCTGGGATGGAACCCGATAATTATCAAAGAGCATATAAAGCTATTCAGCAAGCTATAAAATTACAAGATAAATGTACTGCAAAAGAAAAAGCATTAATTCATGCTTTGTCAAAACGATATGTGGCTAATCCGGTTGAAGATAGAAGCCAACTCGATATTGCTTATTCTAATGCTATGAAAGAAGTTAATACTAAGTTTTCTGATGATATTGATATTAATGTGTTGTATGCCGAATCAGTAATGGATTTGCATCCTTGGGATTTATACGAAAAGAATGGAACTCCAAAAAAGTGGACTCCAGAAATAGTGACCTTATTCGAAAAAGTACTTCAAAAAAATCCAAGTCATATTGGCGCTAATCATTTTTACATTCATGCTGTAGAAGCCTCGAATACGCCACAACGAGCGAATGTTTCTGCACAATTTTTTGATGATGGTAATGCTAAAGCTTTTGGACATTTGGTGCATATGCCGTCTCATATATATATCAGAACTGGTGAATATCATAATGGAACTTTGGCAAATATTAATGCGGTTAAAGTAGATGGTAATTATGTTACCATGTGTCACGCTCAAGGTGCTTATCCGTTGGGTTATTATCCGCACAATTATCATTTTATGGCAGGAACAGCCACTTTGGAAGGTAATTCAAAATGGGCTATGATTGGAGCTAATGAAACGGCCAAACTTGTACATCCAAAAACCATGATTGAACCAGGTTGGTCAACGCTTCAACATTATTATGTGATTCCTTATTTTGTGGCGGTGAAATTTGGAAAATGGGATGAAATTCTGAAAATGAAATTGGTTTCAGATACTTTAAAATATCCAAAGGCTATATCACATTATGCAAGAGGTATGGCTTATTTGGGTAAAAATAATTTAAGAATGGCTAAAACTGAATTTCTACGTTTAGAAGTTTTAGCGAATGATAAATCTTTAGAAAAAATGACAATTTGGGGTATCAATTCGATGGCAAATATTGTTCAAATTGCTTCCAATGTTTTAAAAGCAGAAATTTTAGCTTCTGAAAGAAATTATACTCAGAGTATTCATCTTTTACAAAAAGCAATAGCTATTGAAGATAATTTGAATTATAACGAGCCTCCAGATTGGTTTTTCTCAGTCAGACATCATTTAGGAGCCATACAAATTGAAGCAGGAAAATATCAAGATGCCATCAAAACATTTGAAGAAGATTTAAGAAGATTACCTAAAAACGGATGGTCACATCACGGATTAAAATTAGCTTATGAAAAACTTCACAATAAAGCTAAAGTTGCAGCAATGGCACAACAAATTGCAAAGAGTTGGGCTACTGCCGATGTGAAAATTACAACTTCAAGAATTAAATAAATTAATTTTGGATTTACGAATTGAGATTTTGGATTTTCGATGTTCGTTTAAAATATCATTTAATTATAATTCTTCTGAAAATAAATTTGTCTTCAACTTTTACTGTATCGATTTTAATTTCATTTGTTTTTCCGCTTTTTCTTTCTCTGATGACAGTTTTAAAATTCCCGTTTTGATTTAGAATTTTAATATCGTGTGGATATTCAAAAGTATCAATGGGATTAAATTGAAGTTTGAAAATGAAAAAGGAAATGATGCAGGTTAAAATAATGGCAGTTTTTCGAAAACTATGAAATTTTAATCCAATGGCACATAAAATTAAACCAACTAATGAAGTATAATTTATTGCCCAAAATGAATTAAAGTAGAGTGGGGAAATAAAACTCCAACCGTTTGTAAAATCATTGAATAAATTACAAATCAAAGCGCATATAAGAAAAAAGAAAGTAATGATTTTGAAAAATAGATTCATTTCTATATAATTATTTCGTTTGCTCCAAACCAAAAACTATTGCTTCTTTCAATACCTCTAAATAGATATCTTTTAATGCTTTGAATTTGATGCAATATCCACTAACACTAGCTTTTCCAATGGTTTCTGAATATGTATTTGGTAAGTATTTTTTATCATCAATACCCATGATATAAACGGAAATTCCGGTAGTATTCGCGCTCAATCCAATTTGATAGAACTCACGTGTTTTACCATCTGCATACTTGATAACATAATTTCCATATCCAATATTCGGATTCGAAACCACTCTACCGTTTTCATCTTTACCATCTAAAAACCATAGTTTACAAGCTGGCATAATTTCCTGAATGAAATTGTGTAAAGTTTGTAAATCCTTGCTTTTAGCTTCGGGTTGGGTGCTGATGTATGTATCAATTTGTTGTTCTGTGTTCATGGTATTTTGTTTATTGTTGAATGGTGAATTGAGAAGTCGTAAGACTTAACAGATTGGTTTCGTTTGTTTAATATGCTTCACCCAGTCTCGTTAAAATTTCTCTCCAATTGGCATCTCCGTGGTTTTTTCCTAGTCGGATGATGATTAAGTTCTTTTTGGGGTTAACATAAATGAATTGTCCTAAAATACCTTGTGCCATGTAGTCGCCATTTTGAGTGGGTAGCCACCATTGGTATTGGTAATAAGCCGGACTTCCGTTTGTGGTATCAATTTTTGTAGATTGTGTGACCCAATTTTCGGAAACTATTTGTTTGCCGTTCCATTTTCCTTTGTTGAGGTATAATCTACCAATTTTGGCATAATCTCTGGCTCTAGCATTAAGACAACAAAAGGTTTTTTCTAGTCCATTGTTTTTTCTGTCTAAACTCCAACTCGCATCATATTCCATTTCTAAGGGTTTCCATAATTTTTCTTCTAAATAAGAAGATATGGTTTGATTTTTTAAAGCTCTTTCTAAAACTAAACCTAAAAGTTGTGTGCTTCCACTTTTGTATTCGAATTGTGTTCCGGGTTCGTAATTCAATTTCATTTTAGGAATCACTTTACGCAAGTTGGTTCCGTAATATAAGGTCGCTACATCGCTAAATGGATTGAGATAATTTTCAGTAGATTTAATTCCAGATGTCATTTGTAATAGGTGTTCGATTGTAACTTTTTCGAAACCATTTTCTTTCAATTCTGGAATATAATTGGTTATAGGTTCATTTACAGATTGAATGAATTTATCGTCAATTGCACAGCCAATCAAAATTGAAGTGATAGACTTCGCCATAGAAAAAGCTGGAACTATAGAACTTTGATTATAATTGTCCCAATATTTTTCATATTGAATGGTATCGTTTTGAATAATTAAAAAGGCTACAGTTTTGTTGTTGCCGATATATTCTTCGAAAGGATAAGTGTGATTTTGAAGATGTAATTCCTTAGGAAATCTTCCTTTTTCCGCTGTGGGAAATATAAATTTAGTAGTTCCAGTTTCAACTGTACGAGCTGGAAATTTTTTATGGTCGTTGATGTCGGCAAAATTGTAAATAAAAAAACGCCCAACTTTACACGATTGTAATGTGATTAGTAGGAGTAGGGAAAATATGATTTTTTTCATTAGTTGCTTTTTGTTTAAAAGAATTTTAATGCACAGATTATAAATCCACGCTATCATATTTCTTTGCTGTAATAATCGTGTGTAGTTCCGAAACGGTTTCCGATCTTTTGAATTCCACTTTAAAGATTTGAAGTTCATGAAAATTATTTTCTATCAATTGTGTTTTCAAATCTTCTAAATCATAAAAATAGAAAAAACTTCTGTCACCACTACTACTTGTTTGAAAATTGGATTTATTTGGATTACCTTCCACAAAACTAAGATACAAAAATCCGTTTTCGTTTAACAAATTAAAGCAATCTTTAAAAAATTTTTCACTGTCAGAATGTGATAAATATGGCAAACAAAAACCACAAACAATTCCGTCGAATGTTGATTTAATTTCATTTATATTTCTAGAATCCATTACAACAAAATTGGCAGTTGGATTGTTGGCTTTTGCTAATTCAACCATGTTTGGAGCAATGTCGATTCCTAAAATATCAAAATCGGGTCTTTTGGATAATAAATATTTAGTAATGTTACCAGGACCACAGCCGATTTCTAAAATAGAAGCGTTGCTTTTTGAAATGGAATTACAAATAAAATCATAAGAATCATTATACAAATCCAAGTTCATAAACTTGTCTTGATATATTTTGGCAATTTTATTCCAAGTTTCAAATGTTTCTTTGTAGTTGTCCATTTTGGGTTTGCAAAATTGTAAGTCTAAATTTTACTCATTTGGTTCAATATGAATTAGCACATGGCCTAATTCTATGATTTCTTTTCGTAAAGCATCTTTTAATCTGTGGGCTAAATCGTGTCCTTCTTTTACGGTGATATTTGCATCAACAATAGCATGTAAATCTACATGGTATTTCATTCCGACTTTTCGGATGAAACATTTTTCAGTTCCTAAAATTCCTTCAACCTTTAATGATTCTTTTCGAATAAGTTCCACTAAATCATCATAACGATGTTCATCCATAATTTCACCGAGCGCTGGACGGAAAATTAAATAACTGTTGTATAAAATAAAGCAAGAAGCAAATAAAGCTGCCCAATCATCTGCAGATTCGTAGCCTTTTCCTAAAATTAACGCGATTGAAATTCCAACAAAAGCTGCAACAGAAGTTATGGCGTCACTTCTATGGTGCCAAGCATCAGCTTTTAGCGAAGAACTATTTGTTTCTATGCTTCGCTTCATTACCGTTTGAAATGAATATTCTTTCCAACCAATAATTAAACCTAAAACAATTAATGTCCACGCTTTTGGTAAGTCGTGTGGTGTGCCAATGTTTTGAATACTTTCATATCCTATAATCGTTGCAGAAGTAATTAAAAATCCAACTACTAAAAACGTGATTAATGGTTCGGCTCTTCCATGACCATAAGGATGATTTTCATCTGCTGGCCGGTTCGAATATTTAATACCGAATAATACCAAGAACGAAGCAAATATATCGGTTGTAGATTCAATAGCATCAGCCACTAAAGCATATGAATTTCCGAAAAACCCAGCCAATCCTTTAATCAAGGCTAAACTAGTATTTCCGATAATACTAAAATAAGTTGCTTTTATGGCAGTTTGCTCGTTGGTCATTTTATTTTTTTAAAAAGTTACATTAACATTATATGTTTTTCCATCACGAATATAAACCACTTCTTTGGTTTCACCCGAGTTGATTTTCGCTAAACATTCCATATAACTATAAACTTCTTTCACTTCACAATCACCAATTTTAGTAATCACGTCACCTTCTCTGATTCCGGCTTTAATCGCAGGTCGGTCTTCTGTAACACCATCAACATGTAAACCATCACCATATTCGGCGTAATCTGGCATAATTCCTAAAGTGACTTTGTACTTTGCCATTTTTCTTTCCGTTATTTTGGTTTTGGTAAACTCAATTTTATCTTTTTCGGCTAATTCATTCGCTACTCGAAATACATAATTCACGATATTAGTGACACCATAATAATTAATTTTTTCTTCGTCGTCTGTTGGTTTGTGATAATCTTCGTGCGTACCTGTAAAGAAAAACAACACTGGAATATCTTTTAAATAAAACGAAGTATGGTCTGAAGGACCAATTCCTCCAGTTTCTTCCGTAACACCAAATCCTGCTGGTTTGTTACGTTGTACCAATTCTGAGAAAATTGGTGAAGTTCCCGTTCCGCCAATAATTAAGTTTTTCTTATCATCTAAACGACCAATCATATCCATATTAATCATTGTAATTACGTTTGGATATAAAGTCTTTAACGATTCGGCCATATGTTTAGAACCAATTAGACCATCTTCTTCACCAGAAAATAAAGCAAAAATGAAATTCACTTTTTCTTTTGTTTGGTTTTTCGAATAGATGCGAGCTAATTCTAAAACACCTGCAACTC
>CAMLRV010000100.1 GCA_946482495.1 uncultured Flavobacteriia bacterium | reverse complement strand
GTAGCCATCCAATACACGGGCACAAAATTACTATTCGGATATTTTACGGAAAGTTGTTTGCATAAATTAATGGTAGAAGCAATTTTGTAAATGAAATAAACAGGTCCTGTAAATAAATTCAATTGATGACCAGTAGTTATGGTAAAAGTTTTTTCAGATTGTAATAACTCAATATTGTTTTGAGTAAGTTCTGAAATTGGAAAGTTTACATACTGATTTTTTAATGCTTCAACTAAAGTGAAACGGTTTTCTGAGTTGTAGTTTTTTGATTTTTCATCAATTTGAGCAGCGAAATTTTCTAATGTGGGAAACCGATGATATAATGATTGTATTTCAGGTTTTTCATCTAAATAATCTACAATTAGTTTAGAGAAATAACCCGATTTTTGATACGAAACACAATCTGTTGACATAGTTTATTATTTACTTTCCACAAAAATAATCATTTTTCATCATCCACAATTAATTTTTATCTTTGTCAAAACATTTTTCTTTGAACGACATACTTCTCATAACGCCACCATTCACACAATTAAATACACCTTATCCGGCAACGGCATACATAAAAGGGTTTTTAAACACGAAAAATATTTCCGCTTTTCAAATGGATTTGGGTATTGAAGTGATTTTAGAATTGTTTTCTAAAGACGGTTTGGGGAATGTTTTTGGTCATGGTGAGCAAAATCGAAATGAATTTTCTGAAAATTCACAACGTATTTATAGTTTAAAAGCAGATTATATTAATACAATTGATGCTGTAATTGCTTTTCTTCAAGGAAATAATCCAACAATAGCACGACAAATATGTAGCGGAAATTTCCTGCCTGAAGCTTCTCGTTTCAATCAATTAGACGATATGGAATGGGCGTTTGGAAATATGGGAATGCAAGATAAAGCCAAACATTTAGCAACTTTGTATTTAGAGGATTTGTCCGATTTTATTGTGGAATGTGTGGATGAAAACTTTGGGTTTAGTCGCTATGCAGAACGTTTAGGTAGAAGCGCTAATTCATTTGATGAAATGTATGCTGAATTGCAAAGCGAAACTACATTTGTTGACAAAATTACCCTTAAAATTTTAGAAGAAAAAACTAAAGAATTGCAACCAAAATTAGTCCTGATTTCAGTTCCTTTTCCTGGGAATTTATATAGTGCTTTTCGTTGTGCGCAATTTATAAAAACCAATTTTCCTGAAATTAAAATTTCAATGGGTGGTGGTTTTCCGAATACCGAATTACGTAGTTTAAAAGATGTCAGAGTTTTTGATTTTTTCGATTTTATTACACTTGATGATGGCGAATTGCCTGTAGAATTATTACACGAATTTGTTACATCGAGCGGTGTTGAGATGCCTTTAAAAAGAACGTTTCTTCTAGAAAATAACGAAGTCGTTTATAAAAACAACACTACTAAACACGATTACAAACAATCGGAAGTTGGAACGCCAGATTATTCGGATTTATTATTAGATAAATACATTTCTGTTATTGAAATTGCTAATCCGATGCACAGTTTATGGAGCGATGGTCGTTGGAATAAACTAACTATGGCGCATGGTTGCTATTGGGGAAAATGTACTTTTTGTGATATTTCTCTAGATTATATTAAAATTTACGAACCTATTGCAGCTAAAACTTTAGTCGATAGGATGGAAGAACTCATTGCGCAAACAGGTGAAACTGGTTTTCATTTTGTGGATGAAGCCGCGCCGCCAGCTTTAATGCGTGAAGTTGCCTTGGAGATTTTAAAGCGTAAATTAGTAGTAACATGGTGGACCAACATTCGTTTTGAAAAGAGTTTTACACAAGATTTGTGTTTACTTTTAAAAGCTTCTGGTTGTATTGCGGTTTCTGGCGGATTAGAAGTCGCTTCGGATAGATTGTTGAAACTAATTGATAAAGGTGTAACGGTTGAACAAGTTGCAAAAGTTACACATCATTTTACGGAAACAGGAATTATGGTGCATTCGTATTTAATGTACGGTTATCCAACGCAAACAATTCAGGAAACTGTGGATAGTTTGGAAATGGTACGTCAATTATTCGAATTAGGAGTAGTGCAATCTGGATTTTGGCATCAATTCGCCATGACAGCACATTCACCAGTAGGTTTGCATCCAGAAGAATTTGGTGTAATTCCACAATTAGAAGATATTTCTTTTGCAAATAACGATATTCAGTTTACGGATAAAACAGGTATCAATCATGATAAGTTTAGTTTCGGATTAAAAAAATCATTGTTTAATTATATGCATGGAATGTGTTTCGATTACGATTTACAAGATTGGTTCGATTTTAAGATTCCGAAAACTAAAGTTGCGCCTAATTTTATTGAAAACGCCATTTTTGACACTTCCGATTTTTCTATCAAACCAAACGCTAAAATAATTTGGATTGGAAATGAGCCTATAGTTGAAAATTTTACTAAATCTAAAAAAGGAAACTCTTGGGAAATGACCAAGCTAACGTTTCATTTAAAAGCAGATACTGTTGAAATTTCATTAGAAAGAGATAAAGCAGATTGGTTAATTACAACTCTTCAAACAATTTCTTTAAAAAGTGGTCTTTTAAAAGATGTTAAGCAATGTTATGAGTCTCATTTTGAGGATTTTGAGTTGTTTTGGTTTTCAAAACAAATGACTTCATTGTGTAATTCTGGTTTATTAGTTTTGTGATAAATTGTAGTTCACTACGTGACAAAATGTAATGATTTTGTTATTTTCTTGTTATTTTTTCATTAAATTTTAAAATTCGTTGATTTTTTTATATATTTAAGGAAAATATAGAGAATTTATGAATGTAATTTTAAGTAAGTTTAGAAATTCCACATATATTAAGGTAATTACTCTGCTATCTGTAGTCTCTTTCGGATTATTATTAATTGTAGTTTCCCTATATTTTTACATGCGAGTTCAAGAAAAAGAAATTTTCCGAAGCAGTAAAGAACTCTATGAAAACGAAATCCACTCACTTCTTAAATTAAATTCAGAATCTTACGCAGCTGTAGTTAATGATGCTACTTATTGGGATGAATTTGTTGCATTTACCAAAACACGAGATTTAAAATGGTTTAATACTTCCATTGCGGTTTTAATTGATACCTATGATGTAGAATATTTAGCAGCTTATTCCTCTGAAGAAGAATTTATTACGAAAGTTTCTACCTTGAAAATTAAAACAAAAGAATTTATTCCTAAAGAAGCTTTTAAACGTATCAAAGAAAAAAAATTCGATAAATTTTATTTAAGAATTCCAGAAGGAATTGTGGAAATTTACGGTGGTACTATTCATCCATCAGATGATCCTTTTAAAAACAAAACGAAATCTTCAGGCTATTTTATTATGGCTCGACTTCTAGATAGAGATTATTTTGCCAATATTGAAGAAATCTGTAGCTCTAAAATTAAATTTTATGTAGGTAATGAAAAGGCTTTAAAAACGGTATTTACAACTATTCCTCTTCTTGATAATAATAAGAATGAAATTGCAAAATTATACTTCAAAAGAGCTTACGACATTGATTTTTACATTACGAAAAGTATCTTAGCAATTATGGCGTTTGCTATTATTTTATCATGGATCATTTTCTTTTATTATGCGAATAAATGGTCGCGTGTTCCATTAAATTTGATTAAGAGAATTTTAAAGAAAGGTGATGTTTCTGCCATTGAGGATTTGAAAAATATCAAAGGCGAATTCCGTTATATGGGTAAACTTTTCGAAGAAAACTTTAAACAACGAACCGAATTAATGGCTTCAAAAATAAAAGCAGAAGAAAGCGATAAATTGAAATCGGCATTTTTGATGAATTTATCTCACGAAATTAGAACGCCAATGAATGCTATTGTTGGTTTTTCCGATTTACTTATTGATGATCAAATTAGTGAAGAAGAGAAGCATGAATTTGTGAGAATTGTGCAGTACAATAGTCGAAATTTGCTAAGTATTGTGGATGATTTAATTGAAATGTCGAAAATTGATTCCGATTTAATTAAGCCGAATTACAGTAGTATAAATCTAGATAGTTTATTACAGTCTGTGTTTGAATCGGCAACTTTTTCAAATAAAAACCCTTTAGTTGCGGTTAAACTGCAAGAACCAAGTGAAAAACTGAAAGGAAATATTGTTACAGATGTGATTAAACTGAATCAAATTTTGATTAATTTAATCAATAATGCTTTGAAGTTTACTGATGAAGGTTTCGTAATTCTAGATTATGAAATTAATCATGCTAATAATCAAATTATTTTTGAAGTCAAAGATTCTGGAATTGGAATGCCAGAAGAATTTAGAGATAAAATTTTCAAACGTTTTAATAAAATCAATGCTAAAAAGATTTCTGCTAATGAAGGATTAGGTTTAGGATTAGCTATTTCTAAATCATATGTTGAAATGTTAGGCGGAGAAATTTCTGTAGAAACGAAAGAAGGTTTAGGTTCTACATTTACTTTCACAACTCCTTTAAAATATGCTGAGAATGATGATGATTATACCGAAAAAATCAATCAAATTGTAAATTATCATTTAGGTAATGAAGAAGTAGTTTTAGTTGCTGAAGACGATAATATTAATTACAAACTCATCGAAAAGCTATTGAAAATCTTCAATTTTAAAGTAATTCGTGCCAAAGATGGTTTAGAAGCAGTAGAATTATGTAAAACCAATCATGAAATCGATTTGGTTTTTATGGATATTAAAATGCCAAATTTAGATGGTTATGGCGCTTTCGAAATGATCCGAGAATTCAATAAAGAGGTGCCGATAATTGCGCAAACTTCCTACTCTTTTCCTGAAGAAGTAGATAAGATTAAGAAACTAGGTTTCAACGATTTTATTTCTAAACCATTGGAAAAAGAGAAATTGTACGAACTGGTTAAAAAATACTTCAATAAATAAAAAAACTTCGTTTTTCATTTAACAAAAAGGTTTTCTTTCCCTATTTTTACGCTCAAATTTAAATAGACTATGAGTAAACCTTATAAAATATCGGTAAATCAAAGTAATACTTTTGAATTTACAGGTAGCGATTTGTCGAAATTAGACGCGGTAAGTGTAGAAAATAACCATTTTCATATCCTAAAAGAAAATGAGCCTTACCAAGCAGAAGTAGTTTCATCTGATTTTAATTCCAGAAAATATTCAGTTAAAGTAAATGGAAATTCTTACGATATTTCTATTGCTAACGAATTAGATTTATTAATTGAATCTATGGGAATTTCTGTTGGTGCTGGAAAAGTTGTCAACGAAATTAAAGCACCAATGCCAGGTTTAATCCTAGAAATTTGTGTGACAGTTGGACAAGAAGTTTCAGAAAACGAAGCCTTATTAATTTTAGAAGCTATGAAAATGGAAAACACTTTGGTTTCTCCTCGTAGTGGAAAAATTAAATCTATTGCTGTTGAAAAAAGCAATGCTGTTGAAAAAGGACAATTGTTAATTGAGTTCGAATAAGAAGAGCCAAGTAGAAAGTAAAAAGGCAAAAGGCATAAGTAAAAAGTAAAAATCTTTGCGAGTCTTTGTGATAAACTTTGCGCTACTTTGCGGTTAAAATAAAAAATTAGTATAAATATTAAGATTTAAAGCTAATCGCTGAGAGCTAATTGCTAAAAGCTAAAAACATATGAAAAAAATATTAGTTGCAAATAGAGGTGAAATTGCTGTTAGAGTAATGCAAACCGCTAAAAAAATGGGAATTAAAACAGTTGCGGTATATTCAACTGTGGATAGAAATTCACCACACGTAAAATTTGCAGATGAAGCGGTTTGTATTGGTGAAGCACCATCCAATCAATCGTATTTATTAGGCGATAAAATAATTGAAGTTTGTAAACAATTAGGTGTAGACGGAATTCATCCGGGTTACGGATTCTTGAGTGAAAACTCAGATTTCGCAGAACTTGCCGAAAAAAATAACATTACATTCATCGGACCGAAATCGAAGGCCATGAAAATTATGGGAAGTAAATTAGCAGCTAAAGAAGCGGTAAAAGCTTTCGATATTCCTATGGTTCCTGGTTTAGATGAAGCCATTACAGATATCGCTTTAGCGAAAAAAGTCGCGTCGGAAATTGGTTTTCCAATTTTAATTAAAGCGTCTGCTGGTGGTGGTGGAAAAGGAATGCGTATCGTGGAAAACGAAGCAGAATTTGAATCGCAAATGGATAGAGCAATTTCTGAAGCAACAAATGCTTTCGGAGATGGTTCGGTTTTTATTGAAAAATATGTTGGTTCTCCTCGTCATATCGAAATTCAAGTTATGGCAGATAGTCACGGAAATATTTTGTATTTATTCGAAAGAGAATGTAGTATTCAACGTCGTCACCAAAAAGTAGTAGAAGAAGCACCATCTTCAGTTTTAACTCCAGAAATTCGTAAAGCAATGGGTGAAGCTGCTGTAAAAGTGGCGCAATCTTGTGATTATTTAGGAGCTGGAACTGTAGAGTTTTTATTAGATGAGAAGAAAAATTTCTATTTCTTAGAAATGAATACGCGTTTGCAAGTAGAACATCCAGTAACAGAAATGATTACAGGTTTAGACCTTGTGGAAATGCAAATTCGTGTGGCTCGTGGCGAAAAATTAACAATTACTCAAGACGATTTACAAATTAAAGGGCACGCGATGGAATTACGTGTGTACGCTGAAGATACATTAAATGATTTTTTACCAAGTGTTGGACATTTAGATGTGTACCAAATTCCAGTAGGTGAGGGTATTCGTGTGGATAATGGTTTCGAACAAGGAATGGATGTGCCAATTTATTACGATCCAATGTTGGCAAAACTTATCACATACGGAAAAACACGTGAAGAATCTATCGAATTGATGATTAAAGCCATTGCGAATTATCATATAGAAGGAATTAGTACGACATTGCCTTTCGGGACATTTGTAATGGAGCATGAAGCGTTCCGTTCGGGTGATTTTGATACGAATTTCGTGAAGAAATATTACGACAGTAACAAACTAAAAGCAAAATTTGATAAAGAAGCAGAAATTGCCGCTTTAGTCGCGCTGAAAAAATATTTAGAAGATAAAGAAATAGTTAGAGTTCCGAATTAAAGTTAGAAGCTGGGAGCAGGAAGTTGGAAGATGGATGCTAGAAGTTAAACTTTGCGGTTAAAAAAAATAATTATGCAAGACAAAATAAAAATATTAGAAGATAAAATTGCTTTAGCCAAATTAGGTGGTGGCGAAAAACGAATTGAAGCATTACATGCTAAAAAGCGTTTAACAGCTCGAGAGCGTATTGAATATTTGTTAGATGAAGGTTCATTTGAAGAAATTGGTATGTTTGTGACACACCGTACAACCGATTTCGGAATGGAGAAAGAAATCATTTACGGAGATGGAGTTGTAACAGGTTACGGAACTATCAACGGAAGAGCGATTTACATTTTCGCACAAGACTTCACGGTTTTTGGTGGTTCGTTATCAGAAACACACGCAGAAAAAATCTGTAAAGTAATGGATATGGCCTTGAAAAACGGGGTTCCAATGATCGGATTAAACGATTCTGGTGGAGCGCGTATTCAAGAAGGTGTACGTTCATTAGGTGGTTATGCCGATATTTTCTACAGAAACGTTCAGGCATCTGGAGTGATTCCGCAAATTTCTGCAATTATGGGACCATGTGCTGGTGGAGCGGTTTATTCTCCAGCGATGACTGATTTCACGATGATGGTAGAAAACAACAGTTATATGTTTGTTACGGGTCCGAATGTGGTAAAAACCGTTACGAATGAAGAAGTT
>CAMLRV010000099.1 GCA_946482495.1 uncultured Flavobacteriia bacterium | reverse complement strand
AAATATTAAGTTTTAAATTGAATTTTATGGCTTTCTGACGCGCATCAATAGAACGTTTCAGTATCACAATTTTCTGAATATCTTTTCTAGAAGTGTGTACTAATTTAGAAACGTGTTGGTATAACATTTCTTCGTGATTCGCCATTTCTGGGGAAACCTGAATAAGTAGTTCGCGTGGCATAAAATATAAATTTATACTGCAAAAATAGTTAAAATAGTTCGGAAAGTTAATACTCCGATTACTTTTCTAATTAGCTATTCACCAATCAAAATACCAGAAACATTCCAAGCACTAAAACTTCCTCCTTCTGGTTTTCCTTGTGGAATTTTTACTTGAATGGTATAATCACCAGCAGGCAAATCACCTAAATCGATATACGTTGGAGTAGTCACCATTCCTGGACACCAGTTAGCTCTACTATAATCTGAAGAAGATAATCCGTTAGGAAAATTTCCTGAAGCAGGATTATACAAACGGTAAGAACCACAATCTTGACGCCAAGGTGTAAATTGAAACACTTCTTTTCCGTTGACTAAAATGGTGTTTTTCTTAGGAACAAATTCATCACCATTTTCCCAACCTCCATGACCAGTTGTGATGTAACGAATTTTAGCATTTTTTAAAGGCTCTTTTAAAGAAATTTTCACTTCTAAACCTTTCTCTACATCAAACATGGTTCCATATTCTTGACCTGCCATTTCCATAATATTTGTCGTATTGAACAAAGGAAATAATTTAGTAGACTTAGTAGGCAAATCTTCAGAATGCAAAGTAAGATTCATGGTAATTTTATGTCCGCCTTTATCATAATTTCCTACGAAAACCCCAATAAAAACTTCTTGTCCAGCGTATTGTTGAATTACATCTGTGATTTCTTGGCGATAGGGCACTTGATCTTCCCAAGTTTTATCTTTTAATTGAAGATAATTGTATTGTTTAATTCCGAATGGCGTAAAAAAGCGCATTAATTCGGTTAAAGGCTCATAAGTAGAAGTTGCTACAACACCTTGATATATTTTCCCATTACTGTTGTCGTAGATTGGCAAGACATCTTTACCTTTTTCTAAACCACTAAAAAAAGTTTGCTTGGAATTAGAAATTGGAATTACAAAAACCGAACCTGTTCTGTCATAAGCATCTCCATTAGATTGCTCAATTAAATCTAAAAATGCTACACTTGATTTTACTACATCAGGAATTTGAATTTTCTTCAAAGCAATAGTTCCATTTGCAAATCGTAGGATAGAGTCATTTGATTTGGATTCAGGAGAGAAATTGATAATTTCATTTTTAAATACTGGAATTGTAGTAAAGCGACTTTTCCACAACAAATCTTTATATGTTAATACATCAACTGTATTTTCAATTTTACCAATATGATTGCTTTTAGATTTTTTCTTTTGAATTTTTATCGCCTGAGTAGTACTATTTCCGTTTCTGGTGATTTCTAAAACCAAACCTAAATTTACTCCCAAAACTGACGGACTAGCTTTTAAGTCTAATTCATTTGTATACCAAATTTCAATAGTATTAGAATTAATTATTGTTTTCGCTTTTTTGCATAGATATCCTAATATTTTTTTAGTTTCAGGTAAAAGTTCTAATTTTTGATTTTTAATTGATTCGCTGTCTTTGTACTTAATCACTTTATTTGGCGACAATGTTGCTGCTTGATAAAAACTTAATTCTTTTGTATTAATTAAAGTTTTTTCAAAAGGTAAAGTGGCAAGATTTGCTTCAATTTTTTCAGAAGATAATTCCATTTGATTTTGAGTTGCAAAAACTTTAATCAAATCTTGATTTTCTATGATTTTTCCGTTTGCACTTTTTTGATAGGTAATTTCATATGAGGTTTGTTGACCAAACGTTACAATTGAAAAAAGTAGTAAAAGATTTAATAGGTAATACTTCATTTTAATAGTATTTTTGCGGAGCTGTAATTTATTTTATAGTCGGCAAATTTATAAAAACGTTACAAAAATGTCTAGGAAAATAAAACTTATATGGGATTTTAGAGGTCAAGCTGCAGCCAAAACTGCGGAACATCACGAAATTCATTTGAAAGAATTTTTAGAAAGAGAAAATTACGCTATAAAAATCACAGGATATGAAATTTTAAACGATATGTATGCTATTGCTTTTTTAGTGGTGGAAGAAGCAGATATGATTACTTTTAGAGATGCTTTACGACCACATAGAGGCGAAGTTTA
The DNA here is from genome assembly GCA_946482495.1 of uncultured Flavobacteriia bacterium. The sequence continues at coordinate 5,539 of CAMLRV010000099.1, read as the reverse complement.
TGAGAATTAGCTTTCAGTCGCAGCAATAAGCGAACAGTTACAAACTGAAAACTAAAAACTGAGACTGAATACTAGTTTGCGACTTCGCTGATAAATTTAATTCGCATTAATCGAAGTTCTTCTGTATCAAAATCGCCGTCAAATTCTTTTAAGGCTGCTTCAATTTTATCTGTATCGGATTCCATAAAATAATCGTGAATTTCTTCTTGTTGATCTTCGTCTAAAATATCGTCAATCCAATATTGAATATTTAATTTGGTTCCTGAAAAAACGATTTGCTCCATTTCTTTCAGTAAATCGTCCATCGATAAACCTTTGGCTGAAGCAATGTCATCTAGGGCTAATTTTCTGTCCACATTTTGAATAATATATAATTTCAAAGAAGAATTAGCTCCTGTTGATTTTACCACCAAATCGTCTGGCCTAATGATGTCGTTATCTTCCACATATCGTGAAATTAATTCTACAAATGGTTTACCATATTTTTTGGCTTTCCCTTCTCCAACACCGTGAACATTACTTAATTCATCGATAGAAATTGGATATTTTAAAGACATATCTTCCAAAGATGGATCTTGAAAAACCACAAATGGTGGAACACCATGTTTTTTAGCTTCTTTTTTACGTAAATCTTTCAGCATGGTCATTAAAGCTTCATCTGCAGAACCTGAAGATTTAGTAGCCGTAACCACATTATCATCATCTTCTTCACTAAATTCATGATCTTCAGCCACCATAAAAGAAAATGGTTTTTTAATAAAATCTTCACCTTTAGCAGTTACTTTTAAAACACCATAACTTTCAATATCTTTAGAAATTAAACCCGCCACTAAAATCTGACGAATTAATGCCATCCAATATTTTTCATCGTGAGCTGCACCACTTCCGAAAGTTTTTTGAGTATCAATTTTTTGTGCTTTAATGATAGCATTTACTTTTCCTACTAACGCTAAAATTACTTCTTTTGGTTTGAAAAGCTGCTTTGTATCTTTAATTACCTCTAAAAGAGTAACCACCTGATTTTGCGCTTCTGTTTTCTTCTTCGGATTTCGAACATTGTCATCCATATCGGCACCTTCACCGTTAACATCGTCAAATTCTTCACCGAAATAATGCAATAAATATTTTCTTCTAGACATCGAAGTTTCTGCATAAGCCACCACTTCTTGTAGTAAAGCATAACCAATTTCTTGTTCAGCCACTGGTTTACCCGACATAAATTTTTCTAATTTTTCAATGTCTTTATATGAATAATAAGCCAAGCAAATTCCTTCACCACCATCTCTTCCTGCTCTACCCGTTTCTTGGTAATAACTTTCTAACGATTTTGGAATATCGTGATGAATTACAAAACGCACATCTGGTTTGTCAATTCCCATTCCGAAAGCAATTGTTGCTACCACCACATCAACATCTTCCATCAAAAACATATCTTGGTGCTTAGCACGCGTTTTTGCATCTAAACCAGCATGATAAGGAACGGCAGAAATACCATTTACTTGCAATACTTGTGCAATTTCTTCTACTTTTTTTCGACTTAAACAATAAATAACTCCAGATTTTCCTTTGTATTGTTTGATGAATCGAATAATATCAGCTTCAACATTTTTCGTTTTTGGTCGAATTTCATAATACAAATTAGGCCTGTTAAATGATGCCTTAAACGTATTTGCATTTGGCATATCTAAGTTTTTCAAGATATCTTCTTGAACTTTTGGAGTTGCCGTTGCAGTAAGTCCTATAATCGGAACATTACCTAATTGCTTGATAATATGTCGCAAATTTCTATATTCTGGTCTGAAATCGTGCCCCCATTCTGAAATACAATGCGCTTCGTCAATCGCTACAAACGAAATTTTAACCGATTGCAGGAATTGAATATAATCTTCTTTGGTAAGTGATTCTGGAGCAACATAAAGCATTTTCGTTTTTCCAGATAAAATATCAGCTTTAACTTGATTAACTTCCGTTTTATTTAATGAAGAATTTAATACATGTGCTACACCAATATCAGACCCCATACTTCTAATAGCATCTACTTGATTTTTCATTAAGGCAATAAGTGGAGAAACTACAATGGCAGTTCCGTCTAAAACTAAAGCTGGTAATTGATAACATAAAGACTTTCCGCCTCCAGTTGGCATAATAACAAAGGTGTTATTACCAGAAATAATGCTGGTAACGACTTTTTCTTGTAATCCTTTGAATTGGGAAAATCCAAAGTATTTTTTTAATTCTTTGTATAAATCTATATTTTGTTCCTTCATGAAATAGCGGGTTGAACTATAAACAAAAAAATTAGACAATTATTATTCGAATTTTGTCTAAATTTGCAATCATAAAGATACAACTATTCTTTAAAAACAAAAATATAATTCATTTAATTTTGAATACAACACAAACTATCCTAGAAAACGCTAAACAATCCATGCTTTCACAAAGCGAAAGCATTCAAAAACTAACAAATTATCTAACCGATGATTTTGCTAAAACGGTACAATTAATTTTCGAATCTAAGGGAAGATTAGTCGTAACAGGAATTGGAAAAAGCGCCATAATTGCACAAAAAATTGTTGCCACTTTAAATTCAACTGGAACTCCATCGATATTTTTACATGCTGCTGAGGCTATTCATGGCGATTTAGGCATGATTCAAACTGGCGATTTAGTTCTATGTATTTCTAAAAGTGGAAATAGTCCGGAAATTAAAGTTTTAGCTCCAATTATTAAAAGTTTCGGAACCACTTTAATTGGAATGACGGCTAATCCAACTTCGTTTTTAGCTACTTCTTCTGATTTGGTTTTAAATGCTCACGTGGATGCAGAATGTTGTCCGTTAGGTTTAGCACCAACAAACAGTACAACTGCACAATTAGTTTTAGGAGATGCAATTGCAGTTTGTTTGATGAAACTAAGGAATTTCCAAGCGGAAGATTTTGCCAAATATCATCCAGGTGGTGCTTTAGGAAAAAAATTATTGTTACGTGTAAAAGACATGTTAGACAACACGCACACACCACAAGTGAACCCAGATGCTTCAATTAAGAAAGTAATCATGGAAATTTCTGAAAAACGTTTAGGGGTTACAGCAGTTATTGAAAACGACACCGTTATTGGAATTATTACTGATGGCGATATCAGAAGAATGTTAACCGACAGAGATACTTTTTCCGATTTAACCGCTAAAGATATTATGACTAAAAATCCAAAATCAATTGCTTCAACTGTTTTAGTTTCTGAGGCACTGGATGTTTTGGAAGATTATAAAATTACACAATTGATGGTGATTGACAATGGAACATACAAAGGTGTGTTGCATTTACACGATATTTTAAAAGAAGGAATTGTATAATGGCAAAAAGAATAAAAAAGAAGATTAGTGAAATGACTTTTTTAGATCATCTTGAAGAATTAAGATGGTTATTAGTAAGAAGTTCCGCAGCTATTTTAATTGGAGGAACCATCGCTTGGTTTTTTAGCGATTTTATTTTCAAATCGATAATTTTCGGACCAATGAAAGGTGATTTTATTACCTATCGTTTTTTCTGTGATTTGGCGAATAAATATGACTTAGACAAAAGTTTTTGCGATGCCACTTTAAATTTTAGCATCCAAAATACTGAAATTGAAGGACAAATTTCATTATTAGTTTGGACATGTATAACTACTGGATTTATCATTAGTTTCCCTTATATTTTATTACAATTCTGGAATTTTATTAGTCCAGCTTTATATAAAAAAGAAAAAAGAAACGCCATTAAGTTCATTGTAATTTCTTCTTTATTATTTTTTATCGGAGTTGGATTTGGATATTTTGTATTAACACCATTATCATTAAACTTTTTATCTACTTTTTCAGTATCTGATGTAATTAAAAATGATATTAATGTAAACTCCTATATCGGAACAGTAAAAACCACTACATTAGCCACAGGTTTGGTTTTCGAATTACCAATCATTATTTACTTTTTATCAAGTTTAGGATTAGTTACACCTTCTTTCTTAAGAGAATACAGAAAATGGGCGTATGTAATTATCTTGATTATTGCCGCAATTGTTACGCCGCCTGATGTGATTAGTCAGGTAATTGTAACCATTCCGTTAATTGTACTTTATGAAGTTAGTATTTTTATTAGCGCCTTCATCAATAGAAAAAATAAAAAATCTGAAACAACCACATCATGAGCGATTTAATTAAAGAATTTAACGATTATCGTTCTAAAATGAACGAAAAGTTATTAGCTGACGACAATAAGGTTATCAAAAGAATTTTCAATTTAGACACCAACACCTATATGGAAGGTGCGCTAGATGTGAAAACGAAAGAACTTTTAGGTTTAGTAGCTTCAGCAGTTTTACGTTGCGACGATTGCATCAAATACCATTTAGAAACAGCCTACAAAAACGGTGTGAATAGAAAAGAAATGATGGAAGCCATGAGTATTGCGACTTTAGTTGGTGGTACGATTGTGATTCCGCATTTGAGAAGAGCTTACGAATTCTGGGAAGCTTTGGAAGAAAGTACTCAGAAATAAAATATTTGTTAAATCACTTATCAAATTATTCGTTTATTCGTTTATTTGTAAAATAAAAACTTAGCCACTTTGTAACTTAGTTACTTAGAAACTCAAAGAAATATGAAATTAAGAGCAGATAATTTAATTAAAACATACAAGAAAAGAAGTGTTGTAAAAGGTATTTCTGTGGAAGTAAATCAAGGAGAAATTGTTGGTTTATTAGGTCCGAATGGTGCAGGAAAAACAACGTCTTTTTACATGATTGTAGGTTTGGTTAAACCAAATTCTGGTAATATTTATTTGGACGATATGAATATTACAGATTTCCCTATGTACAAACGTGCACAAAACGGAATTGGGTATTTAGCACAAGAAGCTTCTGTTTTCAGAAAATTGAGTATTGAAGACAATATTTTGTCGGTTTTACAATTGACAAATCTTACTAAAGCACAGCAAGAAGCAAAAATGGAAAGCTTAATTGAAGAGTTTTCTTTAGGGCATATTCGTACCAATCGCGGCGATTTATTATCGGGTGGTGAGCGAAGAAGAACGGAAATTGCACGTTGTTTAGCTACTGATCCAAAATTCATTTTATTAGATGAACCTTTCGCAGGAGTTGACCCAGTTGCTGTGGAAGACATTCAGCGTATTGTTGCGCAATTGAAAAACAAAAACATCGGAATTTTAATTACCGACCATAACGTACAAGAAACTTTAGCTATTACAGATAAAACGTATTTAATGTTTGAAGGTGGAATTTTAAAAGCTGGAAAACCTGAAGAATTAGTTGAAGATGAAATGGTTAGAAGAGTTTACCTAGGTCAGAATTTCGAATTAAGAAAAACGAAAATTGATTTTGGCTCTCCGAAAGAAGTAGAATTGGACATATAATTTTACAACCACATTATGAAAAATCCATCAAAAGAACAATTAGAAGCTTGGCGCAAAGATCCAAACAATTGGAAACTTGGTGTGTTTTATTATAACCCAGAAGACGAAAGATTGTTACCTCCTAAAAGAAC
>CAMLRV010000098.1 GCA_946482495.1 uncultured Flavobacteriia bacterium | reverse complement strand
TTCTATTCTATTAAAAAAGTTAGAAAATTTCCAGCTTCCAACTTCCAACTTCCAATTCGATTTAAATAATTCTCCAGATATTGCTCAAACTATTGCAGTTACTTGTTTTGGATTAGGGATTGGTTGCGATTTGTTTGGTTTGCATACGTTGAAAATTAAAGAAACGGATAGGTTAGAGGCTTTAAAAACAGAATTGACTAAGTTAGGTGCTGAAATTTCAGTTACTACCGATTCGTTGCATTTGAAAGCTTCTTTAAAAATCAATGAAAATATTTCAATTGCAACCTATCAAGATCACCGCATGGCGATGGCTTTTGCACCTTTGGCTTTAAAAACAAATATACATATTGAAAATGCAGAAGTGGTTTCTAAATCATATCCTACTTTTTGGGATGACTTAAAAAAGGTTGGATTTTTGTTTTAAAAAAGGAGTAGTTTCAAATTTTTGTTAAAAAAGTTAAAGTACAACGCAACCATTTCTGCTTTTCTGTATCTTGTAAGAAATTATCACAATGAAGAAGGCATACCTAATACTTTTTTTCCATTTTTTTCAATTTGGATTTTCTCAATTATCAAATTTTAATTTACAAGTTACTCCTACAAATGAAACTTGTTCAGGTAATGGAGCGCTTTCTTTTTCAGTAACAAATACAACAGCTGGTTCAATTGTTGCTTATAGTGTTTATTTATTACCTAATGTTACTACACCTATTGTAAACACCACAAACTCATCAGTATCAGGCTTAACTGCAGGAAATTATAGAGTGATTGCTACCCAAACTTTAGGTGCCGATTCCAATACGCAACAAAAAGATGTTTCTATCGCCAATCAAATACAAAATTTGACATTTTTTATCACAGATCAGAAAGTAAAATGTGGAAATGATGGTGCCTTAACTGTAAATGTAACTTCCGGAACTGCGGTTAGTTATGAATTGTTAACTGGACCAGTAACTACGCCTGTTCAAAGTACAAATGTTTTTAATAATTTACCTGTTGGGAATTACAGTATTAGGGTTTTTGATACCTGTGGAAATGCTGTCGTGAATAGTTTTACACTAACACAAAGTTATACGCCAGTATTAATTTATGGAATTCAAGAAACGGATTTAACTTGTAGTACATTAAATCTTGAAGTTGTTACAAATTACTCGAATCCAACAATCAAATATCCTTTAAATGTTGAAATTAAAGTGTATCCGCCAAATAATGCACCCGTATTAACTTATACACAAACGCTAACAAGTTATACCAATCAAGGAATTGAACAAACCATCCCAAGGTTTGACGGGAATTATTTTTATGATGTTAGTATAACAGACGGTTGCGGAATTACTATACAAAATGTCAATAATTATATAAATAAAACTTTCAGTTTCTCGGTTTTTACTTTAGAAGGTTGTACGCCGAAAATTAAAATTTCTACAGTAAATGCAATTTTTCCTTATACAATTGAATTTCTAAGTGCTCCACCCGGATTTGATCCTGTAGCTTTAAATCCTGGATTTCCGGGACCATATTCTAATGTAGAAACAGTATTAAACGTAATATTTGGAAATTATACTATTAAAATAACTGATGCATGTGGAAAAACGCATTCAGTGAGTTTTCAAATTCAAGATATTGAAATTCCAATAGTGAGTTCTGTTTCAACAAATGGTTGCGGAGGTCTTTCGTTTTCAATTGATGAAATATTATACGATGTTACCATGCAAAATGTGACATTAATTTCTGCTCCAGCAACATACCAAGGTAGTTTACCAACAGATTTTTCAAGTTTAATTTTTAATAATGGTTTTAGTTGGTTTATTAGTAGTTTACCTCAAGGTAGTTATATATTTCATATTACAGATTCTTGTGGTGTTTTACATATAAAAAATATAATTATTGGGCCAGGACAACCAGCTGTTATCACTGCAATTCAATATCCTGAATGTGAAATAGGTAGAGGTTCTGTATATGTTTACTATAGTGCAGCAAATATTAGTAGTGTAATGGTTGTTGATGCACCTAGTAACTTTGCATTTCCTCTGCCCTATACCGTTACTGTTGTTGCTAATACATATTTTGTTTTATCAAATGTGCCTGTTGGGAGTTATACTATTCAAATGACTTCTGCATGTGGTAATGTTCAAACTAATGTTGTTAATGTGGATAGTTTTAATTTAGGAAATACTGTTGCAGAGATTCAACAGTTTTGTAGTTCTTTTAATTTGAAATTTAATTATCAAGGAAACGGTAATTATCAGGCCGTTTATGGACTTCAAAAATTTAATCCAACAACAGGAAATTGGGAACATCCAGTTACGGGAAATGTAATTGTTAATAATCAGATTAATTCTAGTAATTTCTTTCAAATTAATCATGTTGTATGGAATCTCAATTTGAATTTTACTGGAAAATTTAGAATATTAAAAGCATATAAAACAATAAGTTTAGAACAATGTGTAAAACCTATATATGAATTTGAAATATCAGGACAACCAAAACTTCTAGATCATGAGATTTTAAGCTGTGGGAATAATTTATCAATAGTTCAATTAAATGCAAGTGGAATTGGGCAATTAATTTATAGAATTACGTTAAAAAACGGACAGCCATTTCTAGTTGATAACGGTTCAAATAATGTTTTTACTAATTTACAACCAGCAACATATAATTTTCAAATTGAAGATTCTTGTGGGAATATTTTAAATCAATTGCTTCAAATTAATACTGGTTTTTCAATTCAAATTACTCCCAATTTATGCGAAAATCAAGTTTCGAATTTAACTGCTAATAATTTTAGTTTCTTACAATACGAATGGTGGAAAGATGGCAATCCAACAAATATTTTAAGTAACACCAATGTCTTAACTTTTAACCCGTTTTTGTATGCTGCTCACAATGGAACATACTATTTAAGAATCACTCATGTTGGAAATCCTACTTCATGTTTAAATAGTGTGATGTCCTATGTGATTTCGTCTCAAGCGAATCCTCAAGCAGGTTTAGATAGGACTATGAATTTTTGTGGTGCTCAAAGTGCAATTAATTTGTATTCATTGCTTTCGGGAACATTTGATTTGAATGGAACTTGGGAAGAAATTACAACTTCAAACGGTTTACTTATTAATGGAACTTGGGATGTTACAACTGTTAATTATGGTGTATTTAAATTTAAATATATTGTAAATGGTTTTTGTGGAGCCACAGATGAAGCAATCATCACTATAAATTTAAACGAAAAGCCTATAATTGGCGCTTTGCCAACTACTTATTCTGTTTGTAAAGATGAAGATTTAAGTATTAATCCTGGGCTGGCGAATCTTAATTTTAACTATCAATGGACTGGTCCAAATGGTTTTTCGTCAACAAGCAGTATATTACAACTTAACAATTTGCAGCTTACTTCGAATGGACAATATAGTTTAATTGTTAGTGATAATGGTTGTAATTCAGATCCATATAATTTTGCAATTGATGTCATTGCTTTACCTGATTTTTATATTAGTGAAACTTGTGAAAACAATGTAAAAACACTTACTGCCATTCCGTTTGAAGGAAGTTTTGATTCCACTTTAACTTTTGATTGGATAGGGCCAAATGGATTTAGTAGTTCTTCAAATTCTATCCAGATTCAAGCCGGTGATGAAGGAAATTACACCTTTACAATCCAAAAGAACATATGTGAACTTTCTAACGGTATTAACATAACTACAATTGCTTGCCAAATTCAAAACGGAATTTCTCCTAATGATGATGGACTAAACGATAACTTCGATTTGTCTGCTTTTGATGTGAAATCTATTAAGATTTTTAATCGATACGGAAGAGAAGTCTATTCTAAAGAAAATGGCTATACAAAAGAATGGTATGGTCAAGCCAATAATGGTAATATTTTGCCAGACGCAACTTACTTTTATGTGTTAAATTTTAACAGCGAAAGAGAATCAAAAACAGGTTGGATTTATGTAGTGAGATAAATTATTTATCATCTTCTAGATACATTTTTCTAACACGTTTAAATAATTCACTAGAATATACAAAATCGGTAACGGCTTCATTATCGGTTCTAAAGATTTCTTTGTTAGTGCCTTCCCATTCTAACAAACCATTTTTAAGGAAAACGATTTTTTCGCCAATTTCCATAACGGAATTCATGTCGTGGGTATTAATAACGGTTGTGATGTTGTATTCTTTGGTAATTTCCTGAATTAGATTGTCAATTACAATAGCTGTTTTTGGATCTAAACCCGAGTTAGGTTCATCACAAAATAAATATTTTGGGTTGTTTACAATTGCTCTAGCGATGGCTACACGTTTTTGCATACCACCAGAAATTTCAGATGGTTTTTTATGATTAGCATTAATTAGTTTGACTCTGTCAATCACAAAATTAACACGTTCTTTAACTTCTGCAGCCGATTTATTGGTAAACATTTTTAATGGAAATCCGATGTTTTCTTCCACAGTCATACTGTCAAATAAAGCACTTCCTTGAAAAACCATTCCGATTTCTGTACGAATATCTCGTTTTTCATCTTTATTCATTTCTTCATAAATTCTTCCGTCAAAAGAAATATGCCCGTTATCAATATGATGCACACCTAATAAAGATTTGATGAAAACCGTTTTTCCTGAGCCACTCTGACCAATTACTAAGCTTGTTTTTCCAGCTTCAAATTGAGTTGAAATTCCTTTTAAAACCATTTGGTCTCCAAAACTTTTCTGAATATTATGTACCTCAATCATTAGCTTAAAAGTAATTGTGTTAAAATATAATTCATCAAAATGATTACTACAGATGTCCAAACAAACGAAACGGTACTTGCTTTACCTACTTCCAAGGCACCACCTTTCATGTAGAAACCATGAAATGAAGGAATTGTGGATAATAAAAAGGCGAATACTAAAGTTTTAATGAAAGCATAGGCAATATGAAAAGGAATAAAGTCGTTTTGAATTCCGACTATAAATTCTGGACTTGTTGTGAAACCACCATAAACTCCCGCTAAATAACCACCAAATATTCCTAAAAACATGGCAATTCCAATTACGAATGGATATAATAATGTGGCAATCATTTTTGGGAAAACCAAATAATTTAAGGCATTTACACCCATAACTTCCAAGGCTTCAATTTGTTCTGTAACACGCATAGAGCCAATACTAGAAGTAATAAATGAACCCATTTTTCCAGCCATAATGATAGAAATAAAGGTTGGTGCAAACTCTAAAACGATACTTTGACGCGTAGCAAAACCAATTAAATATTTTGGAATTAATGGATTGGTAAGATTTAATGCCGTTTGAATGGCCACAACTCCACCAACGAAAAACGAGATGAAGCAAACGATACCAAGTGAATCAATAATTAAATCGTCAATTTCTTTAAATATAAGTTGTTTCATTACGCTCCATTTTACTGGACGATTGAAAACGTCTTTCAACATAATGAAATATCGACCAATTTGCGATAAATATCTAATTAACATCATTTGTTTACGTTCTGTTTTTAGATTATTGTGTGAAGTAAAAATACTATATTTTGTTGAAATTTTGCTTTAAAAGTTTAAAACAACTTTTCTTTCATTTTTTTCCAACGATATTTTCGAATCCATTTGGCTTGCTCAGAAGTCACAAATAATGGTTTTCCTGATGATTTGGCTTTCCAAAATCCCATAATATAATCAATGAATAATAATGGTTTTCCTTTTCTACTGGCTAATTTTAAAGAAGCAATAGTGGTAATGAAAAATCCATAACCTAAACTGTAAAACGCTTCACCTTGTTTGTAACGCGCCGCTTTGTTATAACTCGCGCCAGTTGGTTTTAAGTGTTTTACATGTAAACTTTCATCGGTAACCACTTTCCAATTGTAGAATTTACATAATAATTCGTCTACCGTGTCCCAACCCATTGCTGGTTTTAAACCCCCAATTTGTTTGTACGTTTCTTTTCTGTAGGCTTTTAGCGCCCCGCGAATATGATCTTTATCCGTTAAGTTTTCCAACACCCAATCGCCATTTTTCTCAATATAACAAAATCCACCAGCCATTCCGATTGTTACATCCGATTGGAAATGTTTGATAATAGTTTCGAAATAATTATTCGGAAAAATTAAATCAGCATCAATTTTTACGATAAGGTCGTAGTTGTCATCAATGTGCTTTTCTCCTTCATGAAAAGCTTGAATGACTTTACTTCCAGGCAAATGAATGGCGTCAGATTTTTTATTTACTAAAGAAATGAATGGAAATTTTTCTGAAAAAGAAGATACAATTTCAGCAGTTTTATCTGTAGAATTATCATTCACCACAACAATTTTTGATGGTAAAACAGTTTGTTCTACCAACGATTGTAACGTGATAGCCATAAAAGCTTCTTCGTTATATGCCGGAATGATAATGTAGTATTTCATATAAAATAAAAGTCTATTTTCTTTACTCTATTATCTATTTTCTCTAACAGCGTAAACCAAATAATATCTCGGTGTAAACCATCTTAAAAACGGACGGAAACCAAACTTTTTAACGGGATGTGTAAATTTTACACGATCCACAATTTTGAAACCTGTTTTTTCCAATAACCAATCCAATTGCCAATCTTCAAATTCATGATAATGACGATCCCATTTGTCGGTTTTACTCCTGTATGCTGAAGAAAACCATAAACGTAAAGGTATCGAAATTAAAACTTTATCACATTTTACGTTTTCTAAAACCGTATAAGGATTTAATAAATGTTCGAAAATTTCAAAACCTGTAAATACATCGTAATTTTCAGTTCGTAATGCATCTTGATTATTGTCTAAATCTTCACCTTTCGTATTGATAACGTTATAGTTGTTTTCTAACATAATTTTCGAAAACGGATTAGGAACACCTAAATCGAAAATAGTTTCTGAAGTGGAAATGTGTTTTTTTAGAAATTCTAAAGTAATATTAAAACGCTTACTCGGATATGTTTTTTCGTACATTGAAAATTGGTTTGCAAATTGATTTCACAAAATTAACTATTCAACCTGAACTACAAACTTTAAACTTAAAAAATTATAAATAAATTTTAATATGTACTCGGGTTCCAATTCCAACTCCAATACCGTCAACTAAATCTTCAAATTTTAAAATTTCATCTTCTTTTTCATTGATATTTAAAAGTTGTAGGCGTTGTGCAATTGAAGTCGTTGAAAACGAATTGTGTTTGTTTTTTGATTTAATTTCTTCTGATTTTTTTCTGCCAATTCCGTTGTCTTCAATCACACAAATTAGATAGTTTTCGATTTCGTTTAATTTGAAATTAATTAAAATTTCTTTTTCTCCTATTTTATGTAATAAACCATGTTTGATGCTGTTTTCAACAAAAGGCTGTATCAGCATCGGAGGCAATTCTATATATTCATCATCAATATTTTCATGAACTGAAATTTGGTATTTAAAATCGGAATCAAGACGCATTTTTTCTAATTCTAAATACTTGGTTAAAATATCCACTTCAGTAGCAAGTGAAATTTTCTTTTTTCCTGAAACGGCTAAAATTTGTCTGGTTAGATTGGTAAAATTACTCATCTGTTCATTGGCCACTAATTTATCACCAAACATAAATTGTTCCTGAATAGAATTTAAAGCGTTAAAAATAAAATGTGGATTCATCTGACTTTTCAATGCTTTTAATTCACTTTCATTGGCTTTGTTTTCAGCATTTGTGGTTTGTAATTCTTGCTTTAATAATTCGTTTTGTTTGTTGATTTTGTATTTTCTGAAGAAGAAAAATAAAGAAAGTAATACACCAAAAAAACCTAAAACGGAAGAATATAAAATAAGCGTTTTTCGCTGCGATTGTAATTCTGAAATTTTCTTTTGTTGTGAAAGCACTTTAATTTG
>CAMLRV010000097.1 GCA_946482495.1 uncultured Flavobacteriia bacterium | reverse complement strand
ATCATGCTTCTCAAGCAGATGCGGTAAATGATGTTAATCCATTAACATCTCCATATTGTGTTGCTTTAGGGAATTATACTTTATTCTCTAGAGTAGAAGAAAATAGTTTGGGGCAAATGATGCAAATTAATGCATTTACGGTTTCGGCTCAAAATTATATAAATGGAGGAAGTTTAAATCCAATTTCACAATGCGATGCAAATAATGATGGAGTTGTTATTTATGACCTAACAACTATTCAAGCTCAAATTTCTACTTTAAATCAATTGGCGTATTATTCATCTTTAACAAATGCGCAAAGTGAAATAAATCCGATTGCTAATCCATCAGCATTTTCGGTTAATATAACCATGCCATCAACTACAATTTTCGTAAGAGAGAATGACCCTAATGGTTGTGATGTTATTTATACTGTGAATCTATTAACGCAAGGGAATTGTAATATCGCATCCGTTTGTGCTAATGCTAATTCCCTTTGCGGTACTTTAGGTTCTCCTTTTGTGAATTCAGTGAATGTTCCTAATAATGGGCAAATGGGTTGTTTAGGTTCAAGTCCAAATGCAACTTGGTTTAATTTACCTATTAGTAGTTCTGGGCTAATTAATTTGCAAATTAATCAAGGAAATAATGCGCCTTTATATAACAATCAAGATATCGATTATATCATTTATGGGCCTTTTTCTTCAAGTTCAGGAAATTGTTCTTCTATAAATAGTTCTAATGTTGTGAGTTGTAGTTATTCGGCAGCTGCTACAGAATATCCAACTATTCCTAATGCTGTTGCAGGTCAATATTATTTAATGATGGTAACCAATTTCTCAAATCAACTTGGATTTATTAATATTAATGTGTTGCCAACTTCTACTGGTGTAATCGATTGTACAGGGATGTCATTTACAGCATTTTTAGATTCAAATAATAATGGAACCAAAGATTCAGGTGAGGTTAACTTTCCACTTGGAGATTTTCATTATGAAAAAAATAATGACGGAACAGTTCATAATATTGCCTCTCCTTCTGGTAAATTCACAATTTATGATAATAACATCTCAAATAGTTATGATGTGAGTTTTACAGTAAATCCAACTTATGCGACTTTATACAATGTGAATCCTTCGTCTTTCTCTAATTTAAGTGTAACCAATGGTGTTTTATCGCAGTATAGTTTTCCAGTAACAGCTTTGCAAAATTATAATGATTTAGGTGTTGTAGTGGTTCCATTTAATAATCCAAGACCTGGTTTTGCTTATCTGAATAGAATTGTATACGGAAATTTAGGAAATCAAACTGTAGCTAGCGGAACCGTAACTTTTACAAAAGATGCGGCGGTAACAATTAGTTCGGTTTCTCAGGCTGGAGTGATAAATAATGCTAACGGATTTACCTATAATTTCACAAACTTACAACCTTTTGAATATAGAACTATCGATGTAACCATGACAGTTCCAACTATTCCAACTGTAAGTGCAGGTCAGTTTTTGGTAAGTAATGCAACTATTGCTCCATTAACTGGTGATGTTGCTCCTGAAAACAATGCCAATACAATTAGTCAAATGATTATAAATGCCTATGATCCTAATGATAAGACGGAAGCACACGGTCCAGAAATTTTATATTCTAGTTTTACATCTAACGACTATTTATATTACACAATTCGTTTTGAAAATACTGGTAATGCAAGTGCAATAAATGTTCGTGTAAACGATGTTTTAAATGCGATGTTAGATGAAAACACTATTAGAGTGGAAAGTGCAAGTCATGCTTATGTTTTAGACCGAGTTGGAAATAATTTAACATGGAAATTTGATAATATTATGTTGCCAGTTTCTGTTGCGAACACTACAACAGGTAAAGGCTATATTACTTTTAAAGTTAAACCAAAACCAGGTTATGCAGTTGGAGATATTATTCCGAATACAGCATCAATTTATTTCGATTTTAATCCGGCAATTGTAACCAATACTTTCGAAACGGAATTTGTGACTGCTTTAGTAGCTGAATCATTTGATACGAATGAATTTGCAGTATATCCAAATCCAACAAGTTCTATTCTGAATATCCAATCTAAATCGAATGTTGTAATATCTGAAGTAAACGTATATAATTTATTAGGAAAACAACTTTTATCTAAGAAAATGATAGTTTCTTCAACAGAATTGGATATGTCAAGTTATAGTCCAGGTTTGTACTTACTGGAAGTGGTTTCGGAAAACAATCAAAAAAGTATTCATAAAATCATCAAGAAATAATAAATAAAAAATCCCGATTCATCGGGATTTTTTTATATCCATATTGTATAATTTTTAATGACAATCCAAATAAATATCCCTAACAAAATAAATCCATAAAATACTTTCATGAAAGTTCCAGCTAAAAAGCCAATAAACGATCCAAATGCTGCATTAAATGCTCGTTTTTTGTCTTGAGAGTTGTAGATGAGTTCTCCAATAAAGGCGCCTAAAAACGGACATATTAAAAAGGCAAACGGAATCGGCAAGAAAATTCCAATAACTAAACCAATGTTGGTTCCCCAAATGCCATAACTCGTGCCGCCGAACATTTTAGTTCCTTTGGCAGGAATAATATAATCTAAAATACTTAAAACTATTGTAATAACTAAAGTGATACCTAATAACCAATAGTTGGTTTCAATTCCTGGAACAAAAAACAGGCATAATAAACCTAGCCAAGACAAAGGTAAACCCGGTAATGCTGGTAAAATACTGCCCATAATTCCACCGATAAGTAAACAAATTCCTAAAATCAATAAAATATATTCCATAAAAGTGTATTTTTGAAATCTAAAAGTATAAAAAAATAAATGAACAAAGTATTTGCTTTATTCCTAATATTATCGCTACAATCGTGCCAGTTTTTCGATAAGAAAGTGCCCGATGAAAAGGATTTGTTAGAACAAGAACTCAAAAAAATCAATTGGGCGCAAGTAGACGAATTTCCTTCTTTTTCGGAATGTGATTCACTTTCAGATAAAGAAAGTCAGCAAATTTGTTTTTATGAAACACTTTCTTCACAATTGCATTCTAAATTGAAAGATGATAGCATTGCTAAATTATTTCCACAATTAGATACCATTCAAGTGAAAGTAATTATTTCGTCTAATTCTAAGTTGGATTTCGAACCGATAATTTCGGATTCAATCGAATATAATAAACCGCAATTAGATAGTATTTTTCAATTGCGATTAACCGATTTTCCTAAAATTCATCCTGCTATAAAAAGAGGCGTTCCGGTGAAAACGGAATTTCAATTACCTGTAGTTTTGAAGAAATAAGAAGGGCTTTTATCTTTTTACTTAGCTCTTACTTTAATTGTCTTTCTTTCCATTCAAATTTTCCGAACAATGCTTTTCCAACAACCAAAATTGTAAAGAAAGGATAGACTAGAAAACTACCCCAAAAGTTCTGAAACGGGATTTTAAAATACGCCGAACTAAACTTCAAGAACATCCAATCCATTCCAAATTTCATTACGAAAAAATAAGCAGTCAATTGCCATAAATTGAATTCATAAAAAGGGAAAAACAATGCAGCTAACACACTTAAATTCGTCATGAAAACAATAATTCCTAAAATTTTCGGATACCAATTAGAATATGCTGAGGTTTTACTCGCCCATCGTACTCTTTGATGAATTAAGGCTTTCCATGTTGTGCAACTTTTTGTAAAAACAATATTTAAGTTACCTAAATAAGCAATTTTTTCTGGAGCTGTTTTTAAGGCTTTTTGCAATAAGAAAACATCATCGCCACTAGCCAAATTATTGTTGCCATCAAAACCATTTAATGCTTTAAAAAAAGCAGTCTCATAAGCGAAATTCGCACCATTACACATAAAAGGTTTCTCAATTCCGAAACTTCCAGCGGTCACACCTTGTAAACTTAAAAAATCATTATGTTGAAAATCGTGTAAAAATCCTTTTTCAGTTGCATAACCCACTGAACCGACACACATTTTGATGTCTTCTTCTTGAATTTTCGTATCAAAAATCTGTAACCAATTTTCTGGCACTTCACAATCCGCATCAGTCGTAACGATCCAATTATATTTTGCTATTTCTATCGCGATTTCAATCGCATCTTTTTTCGGAGAATTACTTTTTCTTTGGTTGGGAATAATTTTAAAATCGTAAATCGTACTTCGTAAATCGTATTTTTCCTCCGATTCATCATCGACCAAAATCACTTCAAAAAGTTCAATTGGATAATTTAATTTTTCAATGGATTCTAAAAGAATCGGTAAATTTTTAGCTTCGTTTCGAAACGGAACAATAATTGAAAAACTTGTTTTGGGTTCTGATAAATGAATGGTGTTTTGTTTATTTACTTTAACAATGCCAAAAGCTAATTGAGTAATCAACGCAGCATAACAGAATAGTAAAATGACAAATAAAATCATAGTTTGCTTATCGATTTTTCAGTTTTGAAAATTAATACAAAATAACTTCCAATAATTACGGGTAAAACTACGTTTAGTAACCACATAAAAGTACTAATAAATAATACAATGTATTCGTCGATGTTTAATTTGTCGAAAAACCAAATGGCCACGCCACCTTTTACCACAAAATCTAAAAACTGAAATGAGGGTAATGAACTCGCAATAAAATATACGGTAGTTATGGTTGCCATCAAAGTAAAATAATCGGTTTCCACACCAAATAAAAGAAACAAAAAATAATATTGATGTGAAAAAGTCAGATATCTGGCAATCGCTAATAAAGTATTTTTTTGATGAATTTTTTTTGGAATTTCCTTAATTTTTTCTAGAAATAAATTAATCGAATAACCTTTAATTGTAGTATTCTTGGTTAAGAAAAGAAAAATCAATACTAAAATTCCAAAACCTAAAATGCTAAAGAAGTATAAGGTGTAGCCCAAATATAATAATCCAATTAATCCAAATGTTACAGTTAAAATCATTTGAATTCCGTTACAAATTAGGTTCAAAAACAAAACGCGTTTCGTGTCTTTTTTAGGAAAATACAATGCTTTTCCTGCGTATTCACCTATTCCGTTTGGAGTAAATAATCCAGCAGTTAGTCCGGATAGTACTTGTTTAGAAGCTGTAAATAATGAGATTTTTTCCAAAACAGAAACTAAATTTTTCCATTTTAAAATTTCTAAATAACGATTCAAAACGCTAAAACATAACATGAAAAGAATCCAAGCTAAAGTAAATTTGTGCTGTAAAATACCCGAAAATTGCTTCCAACTAAGTTTTTCATCGTGTGCTAATTTGTCGTAAATAAAATAAAATGCACCAAAAACAACTATAAGTTTGATTAAAAGTGTGAGATATTGTTTAGTTTTGTTTGAAATCATTTTGCAAAGAAAAGAAAATTTTGGCTAACGAACGTATTATACTTGGCATCGATCCTGGAACCACTATTATGGGTTTCGGACTGATTCGTGTGGTGAATAAAAAAATGGAGTTTATTCAGTTAAATGAATTGCAACTGAATAAAATGGATGATCATTACATGAAATTACGTCGCATTTTCGAAAGAACCATTGAATTAATCGATACGTATCATCCAGATGAAATTGCCATTGAAGCTCCTTTTTTTGGTAAAAACGTGCAATCAATGTTGAAGTTAGGAAGAGCACAAGGTGTAGCTATGGCGGCAGGTTTGTCTCGAGATATTCCTATCACGGAATATGAACCGAAGAAAATAAAAATGGCAATTACTGGAAACGGAAACGCTAGTAAAGAGCAAGTTGCCAAAATGTTACAACAATTATTAGGACTAAAAACGTTACCTAAAAACCTTGATTCTACAGATGGTTTAGCGGCTGCGGTTTGTCATTTCTTCAATACTGGAAAAGTTGTAGGAACAACTAGTTATTCTGGTTGGGACGCTTTTGTGAAACAGAATGAATCTAGAATTAAGAAGTAGTGTTCAGTGTTCAGTTTTTAGTGTTCAGACTGTGCATTTAGTATTTGAAAATAAAATTTAGTTTATATGAAGTTCCAAGATTTATTCGCCTATCAAAAAGCATTTTCATTAGCAATGGAGATATTTTCAACATCAAAAAAGTTTCCAAAAGAGGAAATGTATTCCTTAACCGATCAAATTAGGAGAAGTTCTAGAAGTGTTCCAATTACAATTGCTGAAGCTTATAGGAAAAGGGAATATCCAAAGCATTTTCATAGTAAATTAACTGATTCTGATGCTGAAAATTCTGAACTCAAGGTTGGTTAGAATTTTCTTTCCAATGTGAATATATTTCAGAACAAGAATATAATAGTTTGCTTTCTAAAAGTAATGAAATAGGTAAACTAATAAACTTTATGATTTTGAATCCTGAAAAATTTGGAGTCAAAAAATAGGTTTTAATTTAAAAACCACCCAACTGACCACTAAAATCTGAACACTGATCACTAAAAATGAGCGGCATCTACATCCATATACCTTTTTGCAAGCAAGCTTGTCATTACTGCGATTTTCATTTTTCGACTTCCATGAAGAAGAAAGACGAAATGGTTTTAGCATTGGCGAAAGAACTTGTAATGCGAAAAAATGAATTATCTACTGAGGATGTTGTGGAAACTATTTATTTTGGTGGTGGAACACCGAGTATATTAACGATTCACGATATACGATTTTTGATTGATAAAGTTTATGAAAATTATCAAGTCGTCGAAAATCCCGAAATTACTTTAGAAGCGAATCCGGATGATTTAACTACTTTGTCAGTTCGAGCGGAGTCGAGAACCATTTTCGAAGAGTATAAATTAATTGGAATAAATCGTTTATCTATTGGTGTACAGTCTTTTTTTGAAGACGATTTGGAACTAATGAATCGTGCGCATAATTCGGCGGAAGCCAAAAAATGTTTAGAATTCGCGACACAACATTTCGATAATATTTCCATCGATTTAATTTACGGAATGCCAAATATGAGCATCAAGAAATGGTTGCAAAATATAGAAACGGCTTTAAGTTTTAATATTCCACATATTTCTAGTTATGCATTAACGGTGGAGCCGAAAACTGCACTAGATAAAATGATTAAAACAGGAACGATTTCGAAATTAGATGACGATTTAGCGCAACAACATTTTTTATTGTTAATTGATGAATTAGAAAAAGCTGGATTTGTACATTATGAATTGTCAAATTTTGGAAAACCGAACTATTTCTCCAAAAATAACACAGCGTATTGGTTGGGTAAAAAATACATCGGAATTGGTCCATCTGCACATAGTTATGATGGTGAAAAGAGAAGTTGGAATATTGCAAATAATTCGTTGTATTTAAAAGAAATTCAAGAAAATAAATTGCCTTCAGAAGCTGAAATTTTATCGAAAACCGATCGATATAATGAATATGTTATGACGGGTTTGAGAACCATTTGGGGTGTTTCGCTTGAGCGAATTAAATCGGAATTCGGAGCTAAATATTCAACCTATTTACATAAACAAGCTGATAAATATATTTCAGATAATTTGTTAGAAATTGAAAATAATGTTTTGAAAACTACCAGAAAAGGAAAATTTTTGAGCGATGGTATTGCGAGTGATTTGTTTTTATTAAATTTGGAATAGTCTAACCGCAAGGTTCGCAAAGTTTTTAAATCAAAAGGCAAAATGACAATTAAGCTAGAAAATTATACAATCGACTTAACAAAACCAATGGATATTTCATTGCCGATTACTTCTGATGGCCAAAATCCAATTGCATGGTATCAAAATCAACCTGAAATTTCGCCAGTGAAAATGGGTGATTGGATAGGTAAAGTTTCGGAAGGAAAATCATCAACGAATTTTAATAATATATTTTTTAATCCCCATGCTCATGGCACACATACGGAGTGTTTAGGACATATTACGAAAGAATTTTACAGCATCA
>CAMLRV010000096.1 GCA_946482495.1 uncultured Flavobacteriia bacterium | reverse complement strand
GAAATTCAACCCGGATTTGGTCGAACTGGAAAATTATTCGGATTCGAAAATTACAATTGTGTTCCTGATATTGTAATCATAGGAAAAGGAATGGGAGGCGGAATGCCAGTTGGAGCTTTTGTTGCTTCTGAAGCGCATATGGATTTATTAATGGACAATCCAAAATTAGGACATATTACTACATTTGGTGGTCATCCTGTTATTGCAGCAGCTTGCTTGGCTACTTTACAAGAAGTTACCGAAACCAATTTAATGGCGGAAACTTTAGAAAAAGAAAAATTGTTCAGAAAACTTTTGGTTCATCCTTTAATTACGGAAATCCGAGGTTTAGGATTGATGCTTGCAGCTATGACAAAAAGTCCGAATATTACCACTGAAGTTATCTTACGTTGTCATAAACGTGGATTAATTTTATTTTGGCTTTTATTTGAAGGAAATGCTATCCGAATTACACCACCACTAACTATTTCCAATGAAGAAATTGAAGAAGGTTGTAAGATTTTGTTAGAAGTTATGGATGAAGTTCAAGCCTTGAACCTATAAATGCTACATCTTTTTCAGAAAAACAATTTCATTCCATTCTTACTAATTTTATATTAAATTTTAAATTCTCATTATTATTCAGATTTAACTAGGTTTTCAATGTGCAAAAGTGTTAATTAAATTGTTCAAAACATACACACTTGGCAAGGAAATTGCAATCAATTTAATACGTAATTTTATTACTAGAACTTTTAAATAGTGTAGCTATGAGAATGAGTCATAATGAAGAAGAGGAAGAAAACAACTTATCGCTTTCTAAATTTGAATCGATGCTAAAAACCAACAAGGTGTTTTTCTTTGATTCAGAAGAATTCGAAGACATTGTTTTGCACTATATGGACACTGGACGTATTAGTTTAGCGAAAAAAGCGCTGAGATTAGGTTTAGAACAACATCCAAAATCTACCGGCTTAAAATTGGTTCATGTTGAAATATTAATTTATGACGACAAAATTGAACAAGCCGAAAAAATCCTGAATGAAATTTCCCTTTTAGAACCAACTAATGAAGAAGTTTTCATTCAACGTGCTAACATATGTTCTAAAAGAGATCAGCACGATAAAGCTATCGAACATTTATATGAAGCTCTTCGTTTAACAGATGACGAAGCAGATATTTATTCTATGATAGGAATGGAATATTTGTTTATGGATAATCTAGAATTAGCCAAAGAAAACTTTATTTTATGTTTGGAAAAAGACGAAGAAGATTACTCTGCTTTATATAATGTGGTATATTGTTTCGATTTCTTAGATCAAAATCAAGAAGCTATCGTTTATCTAGAAAAATTCATTGATAAAAATCCTTATAGTGAAGTCGCTTGGCATCAATTAGGTCGCCAATTTTACGCTATTAAAGATTATGCCAGAGCAGTTTGGGCGTTTGATTATGCTTGTTTAATTGACGAAGGTTTCTTAGGTGCATTCCTAGAAAAAGCGAAATCTTTAGAGAAATTAAAACGTTACCAAGAAGCTATTGATTGCTATAACATTACAATCGAATTAGACGATCCAACTTCTTTTGCTTATTTGCGAATTGGTAAATGTTATGAAAAACTAGGAAATAACGAACAAGCTTTAAACTTTTTCTTAAAAACAGTTCATGAAGATCCTTTATTAGACAAAGCTTGGATAGCAATTACAGATTTTTATATCAAACAAAAAAACTTCCAAAAATCTTTATACTACATCAATAAAGCTATCGGAATTGACAGTGAAAATGCACTATACTGGAGAAGATACGCAAATATCAATCAATTTTTAAGTTTCTTCGAAGAAGCAGAAGTTGGTTATAGAAAAGCGTTTGAAAATGGAGATATTGAATTGGATAATTTCCTTCACTGGAGTGACGTTTTATACATTTTAGGTGAAGTTTCTGCTGCTGTAGAAATTTTAAATCAAGCTAAAGAATTATATTATAATGAACCTGAAATTCTATACAGAATTGTAGGTTTATATTACAATATCGATGAGGAATTTAATGCTATTGAAGCACTAAACTTAGCCTTATTAACAGATTTTAATAAAAATTACATATTAAAAGATTTATTTCCACATGTTTGGGAATATGAAAAAGTACAAAACATTATCAAAAACTATAATATATAAGCCAAATCAATGGAATTTATCGACTTCTTACTACTTTTCTTAAAAGACCCATTAACCGTAATAACACAATTAATTGATCAATACAATACTTTAATATATTTCATATTATTTCTAGTAGTTTTTGTGGAAACTGGTCTAGTAATTATGCCCCTTTTGCCTGGCGACTCTATGCTTTTTGCCATCGGTGTTATTGCTGCTACTACAGGAAAATTAAGTTTAGTCAT
The DNA here is from genome assembly GCA_946482495.1 of uncultured Flavobacteriia bacterium. The sequence continues at coordinate 5,535 of CAMLRV010000096.1, read as the reverse complement.
CATCATTCCATTACTTATTTTAGCCGCGCTTTTAGGTGATAACTTAAATTATTTTGTAGGTCATAAATTCGGTGAACTCATAAAAGAAAAGAAGAAAATTCTATTCTTAAAAAGAGAATACATTGAAAAAACAGAAGATTTCTTCGAAAAAAATGGTGGAAAAGCAGTAATTATGGCGCGTTTCGTACCAATTGTAAGAACTATAGCTCCTTTTGTAGCCGGAGCTGGAAGTATGAAATACAGAAATTATATAATTAATTGTATTTTAGGTGCTATTCTTTGGGTAGCTGGAATTACACTTTTAGGTTATTTTTTAGGACAAATAGATATCGTGAAAAATAATTTTGAAAAAGTAGTTTTAGGTATTGTTTTAATCTCGATTTTACCTATTTTTATTAAAATTTTCAAATCGAAATTGAATAAAGCATAAGTAAAATGAAAAAGAAGACCCTTAAAAAGCAACGAAAGGTTGGACTTATCGGTAAAAACATAAGTTATTCTTTTTCAAAAAAATACTTTACGGAGAAATTCTCGCAAAATCATTTTCACAATTGTGAATATGAAAATTATGACATACAAAGTGTAAGTCAATTTTCTGAAATTGTTTTACAAACTAAAGGTTTAGTTGGCTTAAACGTAACCATTCCTTTTAAAGAAGCTGTCATTCCTTATTTGAATAAAGTTTCAAAAAATGCTAAAAAAATTGGAGCAATTAATTGTATTACAGTTTCCAAAAACAAAAAATTAAAAGGCTATAACACTGATTATTATGGTTTCAAGAAAGCCTTGCAACCACTTTTAAAATGTCATCATAAAAAAGCATTAATTTTAGGTACAGGTGGCGCAAGTAAAGCCGTGGCATTTGCACTTAAAAAACTTAAAATTGAATTCGATTTTGTTTCAAGAAATCCTTCAGAATACGAAATCGGTTACCATGAAATAAATGCCGATATTTTTAACGAATATCAAATTGTAATTAACACTACCCCACTTGGAACGTTCCCAAATGTTTCCGAATTACCTAAATTAGATTATTCGCTTTTTACTCCAAAACACATAGCTTTTGATTTGGTGTATAACCCTGAAGAAACTGCCTTTCTTAAAAAAGCTAGAAAAGCTGGTGCTGTAACCAAAAACGGACAAGAAATGCTAATTTTTCAAGCTGAAAAAGCGTGGTTAATCTGGAATAAGTAACATTTAATCATATATTAAAATAAATTCTTTGAATTTACCGTCCATTTTGGTAACTTCGAACCCTTAAACTTAAGCATTATAGTATGTTAGAAGAATTGAATGATAACCTGCAACACGCAGATGGACAAGAGCAAACAGACGCAACAGAAAACCATACAGAAGTTTCTGTAGAGAATGAAAATGAAACTGTTTCACAAGACGATAATGTAAATACACTTGTTTCTGCACAAGACGAAATAGACAATCATTTAGCGGAAGCTAGCGAAGATGGTTCTATTCATGCTGATATAGAAATTGAAGTTAAAGATTACGACAGTCTTTCTTTAGAAGAATTAGTGGATGAATTGGCAACTTTAGTGGGTCATGAAAAAGCACTAATTTTTAAAAATCAAATTGAAGATGTGAAAAAAGCGTTTTTAAACCACTATCACCACATGATAGAGGAAAAACGTGCTGCATTTTATGCTGAAAATGATCCCACAACAGAATTTGAATACCACTCGCCTTTAAAAGTGAAATTTGATCATTTATTAGAAAATTATCGCACGAAAAGAAATGCAAATTTCAATAACATACAAAATCAGTTAAAAAATAACTTAACACAAAGAACTAATCTAATTGAAGAATTAAAAGCTTTAATTGCAAGCAATGATTCTAACATTTCAGAAATGTTCAAAAAATTCAACGACATTAGAGAACGTTGGAAAAACTGTGGAGCTATTCCTAAAGACAAATACAATTTAGTATGGAATAATTTTCATTTCCATATGGACAGATTTTATGAAATTGTTCATTTAGATAGAGAAATTAGAGATGCTGATTTTAAAAATAACTTAGAGCAAAAATTAGAAATAATTGAAAAAGCCAAAGTATTAGTAGATCAAGCTGATGTTAATAAAGCTTTTAGAGAATTACAATTATTACACCGTGTTTGGAAAGAAGAAATCGGACCAGTTGATAAAGAAAATAGAGAAAAAATTTGGCATGAGTTTAGTGAAATTACTAAATTAATTCATGACAAACGTGAGGCTTTATCTTCTCAATTAAAAGAAAAAGAACACGCAAATTTAGCTCAGAAAAAAGATATTATTGCTCAAATTAATGCATTAGGTGCTGAAAAAGTAGCAAACCATTCGGAGTGGCAAGTTCAAATTGCTAAGTTAGAAGCTTTACGCGAAGCTTTCTTTAAAACAGGACGTGTTCCAGCTGAAGTTACAGAAGAAACTTGGACAAACTTCAAAAATGCTGTTCGTAATTTTAATGCAACTAAAAATTCGTTTTATAAAGACATTAAAAGTGTACAACACCGTAATTTAGAATTGAAACTAGCTTTAATTGAAAAAGCAAAAGCCAACGTAGATACGGAAGATTTTGAAGCAACAACTCCAATCATGAAACAAATTCAGGAAGAATGGAAAAAAATTGGACATGTACCAAGAAAACAATCTGACGAAATTTGGGAAACTTTCAAAAAAACGTGTAACGCATATTTCGATAGATTACACGAATCTAGAAAAGAAGAAATTGCAATTGAAGTGGAAGCTTTCGAAAAGAAAAAAGAATATTTAGAAACTTTAAAATCTTTTGAATTAGTAGGCGACCACAAAACCGATTTAGATGCCATTAAAGCACATATTGCAACTTGGAAAGAATTTGGTAAAGTACCACAAAATCGTCGTCATGTAGAAGGAAAATTCAATAAAATTTTAGATGCTTTATTTGAAAAACTAAGCTTGTCTAAAAAAGATTCTGAAATGATGAAATTTAGCAACCGTTTAGAGCAACTTTCGGAAGGAAACGACCAAAGAGCGATTGTGAACGAGCAAATTTTCATGAGAAAGAAAATTGATGAATTGAAACACGAAATCAACCAATTAGAAAACAATATTGGCTTTTTCAGTAATGCAAAAGGTGATAATCCTTTTATAAAAGAAGTGCAAAAAAATATTGCCAAACACAAAGAGGAATTACAACTTTGGAAAGACAAACTGAAAAAGTTACAAGCTATGTAAAATAAAAAAAGACTGCTTTCGCAGTCTTTTTTTTATAAAATAACATTACTTCTCAAAACTATACTCCTTCTCTACTCTCGCAATTCGAACCGTATAGTTTTCATACCATTTTTGTCTGCCTAAAAATTGCGCATCTAAATGATCTAAATTTTGTTTCCAATTGGCAATCGCTTCTAAACTTTCCCAATACGAAACGGTAATTCCTATTTCATTACGCGCTGATTCTACACCTAAAAAACCAGGTTGTTGGTTCGCTAAAGTTTCCATTTTCATTGCCATTTCTGAGTAATTTTCATCTAATTCTGTTCTTTTAGATGTAAATATAACTGCATAGTAAGGTGTTTCCATAAATTGATTTTTCTATTGTAAAAATAAGAAATTGTAAAAAATATTCGCCACGAATTCACGAATTAAAAACAAATTATTAAGTCATTCGTCTTTGACGAAAATTCGAATTAAATCGAATCCTTCCGAAATAAAATTCGTGCATTCGTGGCAAAAAAAATTAAATTTTACAAAATTTTCCAACTTCCATCTTCCAACTTCCAGCCTCCAACTTCCAGCCTCCAACTTCCAGCTTCCATCTTCCAACTCAAATTACAATTCATCCATAAAAAATTACAATTCGGTAGTTTTAAATTTTATACATGAACATTCTAACGCAACTTTGCTTCATCAAATTAGAAGAACAAATTAAACAATAACAAAAAATTAGAAATCATGGTAAAATTAATCACAACAGTAGCATTCGTATTAATAAGTTTTGTAGCATCGGCTCAAACACAATTTGAAAAAGGAATGGGCAACGCTTTAAAATTATGGGGCGAAGGAAAAAACACGGAAGCCATTGCACAATTTGAAAGAATTGCATCGGTAGAAAAAACAAACTGGTTACCAAAATATTATGTAGCTGCAATTAATACATTTCAAGCTTTTGGAGAACAAGACAAAACAAAAATGAAAACCTTATTAGAAGCGGCTCAAAAAGCTCAAGACGAAATAAATGTAATGCAGCCAGAAAACGCAGAGGTTTTAGTCATGCAAGCAATGATTCACACAGCTTGGATTGTTTATGATCCAATGACTAACGGACAAAAATTATACGGAGATGTAATGTATTTATACGAAAAAGCAGAAAAAATTGCTCCAGAAAACCCAAGAGTTGTGTTCCATAAAGCTGAATTTGAAAAAGGGGGTGCCGAATATTTTGGTGGAGATACTTCAGCAATGTGTGAAAAGATTAAAGCTTCTATCGATTTATTTGCTAAATTTAAACCAGAAACACCTTTACACCCAACTTGGGGATTAGAAAGAGCTAAACAACAAGCCGAAAGCTGTAAATAAACTATCTTTACAAAACGCAGTATTCATTTGCAAAATCAAAAAAGATGATCAATAAATTAATAAAAGAAATTCCAAGAGCTTTAATCATAGCCATTTCAATATTCGTTGTATTACTATTGATAAGAATAATCACAGGAAATACAATCAAATTGGATAACAATTTGTTAGTAAATTTTGGCTACACCATGTTGTACGGACTTTCGATATATTTCGCCAACGCCACTTTATTCATTTATTTAGATAAAGTATTTCAAGTAGAAAGATTTACGCGCAGAAGAATTATAATTGGTTTTGTTTCGTCTTTTTTAGTTTCGATATTCGTAATTTTCTTATTGAGAATTTTTGAAGATGTTATTATCGAACAACGCTCTTTTTCAGAATTTTTAAGTCAAGAAACGATATCAAATTACTTGGTTTCTGTCATCATAACATTAGTTGTGTCACTAGCTTTTCATGCCTTTTATTTTTACAAAGCTTACAACGAAAGTAAAGTTAAAGAACAAAAAATTATTGCTGGTTCGGCTTCGGCACAGTTTGAAAGTTTAAAAAACCAAATCGACCCACATTTTCTATTCAATAGTTTAAATGTATTAAGTTCTTTAATTGAAGAAAATCCGGATGCGGCTCAACGATTCACCACTTCGTTATCAAAAGTGTATCGCTATGTTTTAGAACAAAAAGATAAAGAATTGGTTTCGGTTGAAGAGGAATTAAAGTTTGCCAAAACATATATGAATTTATTGAAAATGCGTTTTGAAAACAGTATTACTTTCGAATTACCAGAATTTGAAATGGCATCAGATATCGCAATGACAGAAGAAGCAAAAGTAGTTCCACTTTCTTTACAATTGTTATTAGAAAATTGCATCAAACACAATATAGTAAGTGAGAAAAAACCGTTACACATTAAGATTTATATCGAAAACAACGAGTTAATCATTGAAAATAACAAACAAATAAAAGAGGTTTTACAAGACAGAAAAGG
>CAMLRV010000095.1 GCA_946482495.1 uncultured Flavobacteriia bacterium | reverse complement strand
GTTGGTTTACCTTTAGCAAGATTGTTTGCTACAAAGTATCCTGTAATTGGTTTTGATATTAATGAACAAAGAATTTCCGAATTAAATAACGGAATCGATTTAACCTTAGAAGTGGAAGAAGATTTGTTGAAGTCGGTTTTAAAAACTCACAACTCACAACTCACAACTCACTTTTTACATTGTTCTAACAAATTAGAAGATATTGCCGACTGTAATTATTTCATTGTTACGGTTCCAACGCCTGTTGATAAACATAATAAACCGGATTTAACTCCACTTTATAAAGCGAGTGAAACGGTTGCGAAAGTTTTGAAAAAAGGTGATATAGTTATTTATGAATCAACCGTTTATCCTGGAGTTACAGAAGAAGAATGTGTGCCAGTTTTAGAAAAATTATCAGGATTACAATTTAATGTCGATTTCTTTGCAGGTTATTCTCCAGAAAGAATTAACCCAGGCGATAAAGAACACACTGTAGATAAAATATTAAAAGTTACTGCAGGTTCTACACCTGAAATTGGGCAAAAAGTGGATGCACTTTACAAAAGTGTAATTACTGCAGGAACACACTTAGCTCCAACAATTAAGGTTGCTGAAGCGGCAAAAGTTATCGAAAACTCACAGCGTGATATCAATATTGCTTTCGTAAACGAACTAGCAAAAATATTTAATATTCTTGACATCAATACGAAAGATGTTCTTGAAGCAGCTGGTACAAAATGGAACTTTCTTCCTTTTAAACCAGGTTTAGTTGGTGGACATTGTATTGGTGTAGATCCTTATTATTTAGCTCAAAAAGCGATAGAAGCGGGTTATCATCCTGAAATTATTTTAGCGGGTCGTCGTATGAATGATAGTATGGGAGAATATGTGGCTTCTGAAGTGGTTAAGCTGATGATAAAAAAAGAAATCGTTTTACACAAAGCCGAATTACTACTATTAGGAATTACTTTCAAAGAAAATTGTCCTGATGTTCGTAATACAAAAATTGTAGATATTGTTCAGGCGCTAAAAGAATACGGAATCAATATTACTATTTATGATCCATGGGCAAATCCGGAAGAAGTATTTCATGAATACGGAATTGTTTGCCATTCGGAACTTGATTCAGAATCTAAATTCGACGCAGTAGTTCTCGGAGTTTCTCACGAAATTTTTAATACTTTAAATATCGATTCTTTAACAAAAAACAATAATGTTGTTTATGACGTAAAAGGTTTCCTTAAAGCAGAAGTTGACGGAAGATTATAGTTTTTAATTTTAATACATCCCAAATCTATTGAAAGCAAAAATTAAATTCCTACTTAATTCTCAGCTGATAAAAGTTTCCTCTTTTACCTCGATATCTACGTTTATTAAAATCGTAGCCACCTTTATTTCTGCAAAAGTATTGGCTGTTTTTACTGGTCCAGCTGGTGTAGCAATGCTAGGTCAATTGACAAATTTTATCACCATTCTAATTCAAGTGTCAACTGCTGCAACAGGAACAGGAATTGTAAAACTATCAGGTGAATTCAAAGACAATAAACAAGAACTTAAAAAAGTAATTGATACGTCTTTTACCATCAATTTGGTATTTTCAATTGTGGTTTTAATTGGGATTTTACTTTTTCAAAATCAACTCACTCTTTTTGTTTTTAACGATTTAAAATACAAATGGCTGCTTTATTTTGTTGCCATCGGAACGCCATTTATTGCCATCAATAACTTTATTTTATCAGTTATTTCAGGATTACAACATTTTAAAAAATATGTAATCATCAATATTTGTGCGAGTATCATGAGTGTGATACTAACGGTTTTGTTAGTGTATTTCTATACTATTGATGGCGCTTTGTTGGCTTATATTCTAACACAAAGTTGTATTTTTTTAGTCAGTTTGTTTTATAGTAAATCGGTACAATGGAAAGAAAATATTGCGTTTCAAATTGATAAAACAATACTAAAAAAACTATCTCATTTTTCGTTATATGTTATTGTGAGTGCGTTTTGTTTTCCATTTGCGCAAATATTAGTTAGAAATCTAATTATTGATAATTTAGGTATTGATATTGCCGGAATTTGGGAAGGAACTAACCGTATTTCAAGTATGTATTTGCTATTAATTGCAAGTGCAATTGGTGTGTATTTTTTTCCGAAAATTAGCAACTTAAAAACCATCCAAGAAGTAAATAAAGAATTAAGTTTCGCACTTAAAATTTTTCTATCTGCTACTATTATTGCTGGATTAATTACTTTTTTGCTTCAAGATTTTATAATCTACATTGCATTAACTAAGAAGTTTTTACCAATTAATGAAATTTTATACATTCAAATAATTGGTGATGTGTTTTTAATTGCAAAAATGCTATTTTCAATGGTGTTTTTAAGTAGAGATAGAACTAAAATCATGATGTTTTCAGAAATAATTTTTACAACAATTTATATTTGTTTAAATTTTATCTTTATTTCTGAATTTCAATCATTAAAATGTATAATTTGGGCTTATCCAATTTACACTTTTTTATATTTCTTAACTTTAGTTTTCATTCATAAAAAAACAAAATATGCTATTACAAATTAAACTAATAATTGCAAGAATATTGGTGAATGATTTTACAGGGAAATTAATCGCATTGTTATTTTCTAATAAAATTCCATTTCACAATTTAGTAATTGATATTTCAAATCCAGTAATTAGAAGGAGAATTGCTTCTTCATTATATTTCAAAACATATGAAAGTGCTGAAGTTCGTTTTATTTCTAAATATTTAAAAAATTACGAAGGCACTATTGTAGAATTTGGTTCTAGTATTGGAGTAGTTTCTTCAACTTTAGCAAAAGCCAATCCGAAAGCCAACTTATTTTCTTTTGAAGCCGATAACAGATTTATTCCAATCATTGAAAATAACTTCAAAATCAATAACATCAAAAATGCGAAATGTTTTAATGAAATTATTGGTGCATCGGGTTATGAATTTATTCCTGGTGAAGACAATACCATGGGAAAAATTTCAAAAACGAATTCTGTAGCGACAAATTTGAGTTCATTATCACAAATAATTGCAAAATATCATTTTTCTGAATTTATTTTGGTGTCGGATATTGAAGGTGCCGAATATTTTGTGTTAAATGAAGACGAAAGTATTTTTAGAAATATTCCATTATTAATTATCGAATTGCATCCAATTGAAATTGAAGGAAAACTAATTACTGTAGAAGATTTAAAATCAAGAATTGAAACTTTAGGATATGAAATCTTAGAGCAATATGGATCAAATGTTGTTGCCAAAAGAAAATAAAATGAGTTCAAATCAAAAATATATTGTGGTTCATGCCGGTAAACGCGATGATTATCAGGTAGCGTTAGCTTTGGCAGAATCTAATATGTTATTTGCATTAGTTACCGAAGCGTATTTTCCTTTGGATAAAAAATGGTTTAGTTCCATTACGAATTTTTTAGGGATAACTTCAAACTTATACAAAAGATATAAAATAGGTTTGGTTTCAGATAAAGTGATTGTTTCAAAACGCGCTTTCTTCTATGAAATTTTATTTTTGATTACTAGAAATGTAAAATTTGACAGGAAAAAAGGTTATGTTTTAGGAGAAAAAGCAAAAGAACTAAGTATTAAAAACAAAATTCCAATTCTTGCAGTAAATACTTGTGCACAGCACGCCTTTCAAAATAATTCTATTGAACCAAAAATATTATTTCAATTTCATCCGCAAGCCAATTTTGTAAAAGAAATTTTTGAAGAAGAAATCCAACTTAATCCAAAAGCAGCTACAACTTTACATCAGGAATACGAATTTTCATTATCAAAAAAAGAATTAGAAGTATTGTCTAGTGAAGTTGAATTGGCAACCCACTTTCTTTGCGCGAGTTCACTAACTAAAAAATCATTGATTTTTAAAGGAATTGCTGAAGATAAAATTAAAGTCATTCCTTACGGAGTTGATACTAGTAAATTCACATTTTCTGAAAGACTGCCATCAGAAATTTTTAAAGTAATTTTTATCGGAAGTTTAAATCAACGAAAAGGAATTACATATTTGTTAGATGCTATGTCGGAAATGAGTAATATAGAATTAACAATTGTGACTCGAGGAATTTATGACGAATCTTTAATTCAAAATTATAATTTCCCAATTCATGTAGTAGTTGATGTAGCTCATGATAAATTGCAAAATGAATTGCATCAAGCACATTGTTTCGTTTTACCATCTATTTTAGAAGGTTTCGGACAAGTAATTTTGGAAGCGATGGCAACCGGAATTCCTGTAATTGCTACTGAAAATACTGCCGCTAAAGATATTGTTGAAAATGACAAAGATGGTTTTGTAACACCAATTAGAGATGTTCAAGCAATAAAAGAAAACTTGTATAAATTGCAATCCGATTTTTCTTTGACTCAAAGCATGGGGAAAGCGGCGTACGAAAAAGCAAAAATATATACTTGGGAAAAATTTAGAATGGATTTAGTAACATATATTAAAACACTTTCCTAATGAAGTTGCTTGTTGTTACAAATATTCCAACACCCTATCGAATCGCATTTTTTAATGTATTACAGACTCAATTATTGAAAATTGGTGGCAATTTAAAAGTTTTATATTGTGCGGAAAATGAGCCCGATCGTCATTGGAAAATCAATCTTTCAGAACAACAATTCGAATATGAAATTTTAAAAGGATTTCACATTCATAAAGGTGGCTTGTTTTTGCATTTCAATCCTTCCATTTTGAAAAAAACTGCAGCATTTCAACCCGATTATATCTTATACGCAGGTTCTTGGAATATGCCAACTGTAATGTTTAGTTTGCTTTTTAATTTCTTTTTCAAAAAGAAATATAAAAAAGTATTTTGGAGTGAAGGTCACGATGGAAGTATGCTTCATAAAAACGGAATTGTTCCAATTATTCGAAATTTTATCCAAAATAAATTTGATGCTTTTGCCGTTCCAAACGAAAGAAGTAAATCATATCTTTTTGATTTATTAGGTTTGAATCAAAAACCAATTGCTATTTTACCCAACACAGTTGATGGCGCATTTTTTACAAAACCTGAAACTTGGACTTTGGAAAATTCAAATGAAGTTAAAGCGGAATTTAATATTCCGAATGATTCCAAAATTATCATTCAAGTCGCTCAAATTGAAGATAGAAAAGGCGTAAATGAAATTGTAGACTTTTGGCCACAACTTCAAACTAAAGAAAACTATCATTTGGTTTTAGTAGGAGAAGGTTCTTTAAAAAAAGATTTAATGAATAAAAGTGAATCTGATGTGACCATTCATTTTTTAGGAAATCAATCTAAAGAAAAAGTTAGAGATTTATTATTCGCTTCAGATATTTTCTTGTTACTAACCAAAAATGATCCAAATCCATTAACTTTGATTGAAGCTAGTTTTGCCAAATTACCAATCTTAACCACCAAATTTGCAGGAAATTGCAACGAAATTGTTGTTGGGAATAATGGTGTAATTATCGATGAAATAAATTTTGATACATTTGATAAAGCATTTCAAACTATAAAAAGTTTTGCCGAACAAAAAAATGGTGAAACATCATACGAAAATGTAAAAGTTAACTTTGATATTGATAATGTTACATCTAACTTTATAAAACAGCTTCAAAAAATATAATGAGTATTTATTTAGACATTTTTATTGTTATTCTTCTTTCTGTTTATTTAGTTAAAGAGAAACAATTGAATATGCTTAATGGTTGCTTAATTTATCTTTTTTTTCATGTTTTCTTCGTCACATTTAGAGGAATTCAAATCTTTTTTTTAGGAACAAAAATCATTTCTAATAAATGGTATGCTACTTATATTACTTTAGAAGAAATAGATAAAGCTATTTTTATTGCTGATATTTCTTTACTCGCTTTTTTTATCGGCTTCAATTTGTTTGTGAGTAATTTTAAGAATAATGGAAACAAATTATTGAAAAAATACAGCCAAATAAAAGAAGCGCATCCCAAACGTATTAATTATTATTTGATTGCTGTTTTCATTGTTGGATTAATCGGAATTGCAACCTATCGTTCTATTGCCGATAGAGATATTGAAACTGCAGATTATTCTACTTTTTCAAATATGATGACTGGATTTGGAATTATCTCCGCGATAGTTTTATTATACGAAAAAGGATTTAAAAAACAGTATCTGTTATATTTTGGTTTATTAATTGTCTTCTATTCTTTACAAGGAGAAAACCGATTTAGAGTTGTTCTAGCACTTTTATTTGTACTAATGTATTACTTGAAAACCTTAAATTTAAAAATGCCACCGCTAAAATATTATGTTTTAGGATTCGCGTTTATTCTTTTTAGTTTTCCTTTAAAAGAAGTGGGTAAAGTGTATCAAGAAACTGGTAAAATTGAATTAACAGAGGTTATCAAAGATTCTTACGAAGAATTTACTGAAGGTGAATCAGGTGATATGTCATTTATTGAGCAAAGTGCTGGAATGATTGGCGCTATTGATGTGAAAAATAAAATATTTTACGGGAGTACGTACGAATCTATCTTTTTCTTTTTTGTGCCGAGAAGTATTTGGCCAGAAAAACCAATATTAAATCAATGGCAACATGATATTTCAATTTCAGGAAGAGATTTCGGAGAAATGGGGCAAATTTCATTAATTAGTGGTGAAGCATACGCGAATTTCAGATATATTGGTGTATTTTTAATCTCGTTTTTAGTAGGGCGTTGGTATTCTTTTTTATATAATTCATATTCTAATTTACCAGCACAACACAAAGGGTTTTTATTGTTGCTGCTATTCAATATGGTGCTTTTTCAAGTTTGGAGAGATGGAATGATTTCGTTAATTTTATTTCCATTTTTGAATTATCTGCCCATCATGATTTTGTATTTTATTAAAAAACCAATTCCAGTAAAATGATTATCTTAATCAATTGTTCCAATTTAAAAGTTGGTGGTGGTTTGCAAGTTGCGCATTCGTTTCTGTACGAAATCAAATCGAATACAGAACATCAATTTATTGTGGTTTTATCCGATTTTTTAAAATATCAAATCAATCAATCTGAATTTCCAGATAACTTTAAGTTTTTTCATTATTCTATAAAACCATCAGCTTACAAAGCTATTTTTGGAAATGATAAATTTTTAACAGATATTGAGGATAAATATAATCCAGAAGTTGTTTTTTCCGTTTTCGGACCAACATATTGGCAACCTAAAGCCAAACACATTTGTGGATTTGCTAAGCCAGATTATATTTATAAAAATTCACCTTATTTCAAGCAAATTTCATTCTTTCAAAAGTTAAAATTAAAAGCGATGGAGTTTTTCCATATGTTCGATTTTAAAAATAATAATGAAGGTTTGGTAACCGAAAGCGCGGATGTGACTAAAATTCTTCAAGAAAAAGTAACACAAAAAGTATATACGGTTACAAACTATTACAATCAAATTTTTGAAAACGAAGTACTTTGGGATAAAAAAATAATCATTAATGAATTGGAAGAAACCGTAAAATTACTAACGATTTCAGCTAATTATCCGCATAAAAATTTAGCGATAATTAAAAAAGTAATTCCAGTTTTAAAGGAGAATTTTCCTGAATTTTCCTTCAAATTTTTTCTAACTCTAGAAAGAAATGAATTCGGAATTTCTGAAACTGATGCTTTAAATGATAATATTGAATTTTTAGGAAAAGTGTCAATTAAACAATGTCCGAACCTATATTCTCAATGTGATTTCTTATTTTTACCCACATTGTTAGAATGTTTCTCAGCCTCCTATTGCGAAGCGATGTTCATGCAAAAGCCAATTTTAACATCTGATTTGTCTTTTGCAACAGGAATTTGTGGTAATGCAGCGTATTATTTTGATGCAACAGATGCAGAAGATATTGCTAATAAAATTGTAGATTTAGCCTCGAATAAATCATTACAACATC
>CAMLRV010000094.1 GCA_946482495.1 uncultured Flavobacteriia bacterium | reverse complement strand
CTGACAAATTCAAGAATTTATCAGGTCTTTTAGTTTTAATCTTCCAACAATAAAGCGTTTAATAACAATTGGGCTGTAGCTTCATTTGTAGCTAATGGCACATTATGCACATCGCAAACGCGAATTAACATATTAATATCTGGTTCGTGTGGATGGCTACTCATTGGGTCTTTGAAAAACAGAACCATTTTGGTTTTACCTTCCGCAACTCTAGCTGCAATTTGTGCATCGCCTCCTAATGGTCCACTAAGCATTTTTTTGACTTTAATTCCAGCGGCTTCTACTTTACCACCAGTTGTTCCAGTAGCAATAATTTTAATATTTTCTTTCAATAGAAGCTCTTGGTTTCTGTTTAAAAACTGAACCATATCTGCTTTTTTACCATCGTGTGCTATAACTGCTATTTCTGTTTTTTTATTTGTCATGTTTCAAAAATTATTCTTCAACTTCAATTTGCGAATCTTTCAATGCGGTTTTCAAAAATACAAATCCTAAAACACCAGCAAATAAGGAAGAAAGTAGAATTATAAATTTAGCATTATTTATAATTGTATCGTTATCAAAAGCTAATAAAGTAATAAAAATCGACATTGTAAAGCCAATTCCTCCTAAAAATCCAACTCCGAAAATCGCTTTCCAATTTAAATCAGTTGATAGTTTACATAAACCAAATTTAACGGCGATAAATGTTAATGCAAATATCCCCAAAGGTTTTCCAATAATTAATCCGATCGCAATTCCTAAACTATAATTCTCAGTAAGAGTTTGAGAAATATCTCCACTCATGATAATTGCTGTGTTGGCTAATGCAAAAATTGGCAAAATGATAAACGCTACTGGTTTATGCAAAAAATGTTGCAAAATATAAGAAGTGGAAGTTTCGTCACCTTTTCCAAAAGGAATGGCAAAAGCTAATAAAACTCCAGTTATTGTGGCATGAACTCCAGAATGCAACATAAAATACCACATTAAAACACCACCAATTAAATATGGCAATAAATTTCTAACCTTAAAGAATTTACCCATAACATAAAGTGCTATAAAGATTCCTAACGAGATTAAAAGATTTCCCCAAAGTAAGTTTTTCGTATAAAAAATAGCGATGATTAAAATTGCGCCTAAATCGTCTATAACAGCTAATGCAGTTAAGAATACTTTTAGAGAAGTTGGCACACGATTTCCTAATAACGATAAAATTCCCAAGGCAAAAGCAATATCTGTTGCCATCGGAATTCCGGCACCAGATTGGGTTTCGGTACCAAAATTAAAGAACAAATAGATTCCAGCTGGTACTAGCATTCCTCCTATTGCTGCAAAAATGGGTAATAAAGCTTCTTTTATATTCGATAATTCACCAATATAGACTTCTCGTTCTAACTCTAAACCGATTAATAAAAAGAAAATCGTCATTAAACCATCATTTACCCAATATTCTAAAGGTTGTCCAGAGATTTCCGTTAACCAATAATGATGATAACTTTCTCCAAAAGAAGAATTGGCAACTAATAATGAAATTAATGTACAAACTATTAATACCAATCCGCCTAGTTTTTCACTCTCGAAAAAGTCTTTAAATAGTTGGGTTAATTTCATGCTTAATAAAGATTTGATTAATTACAAAAATACTTATTTTTAAATCATCTTAAAAGAAAAAACCTTAGAGATAGTTTTATCTACTAAGGTTTTTAAAAAATTATTGTGAAATTTTAATTATTCCCAACGTGAAATTCAATTAAGCCGTCAATTGGTCGTCGTAAAACATTTCCAATTGTAATTCCGTATTCGTTTAAAACAGCTTCTAATTCCTCTCTTAAATAAAACGCAATCGAACCAATAAAATGAACGGGAACCTCTTTATAATTTTCAAATTGCATGATGTAACATTCTACAAATGCCACCATTTCTTCACGAATGAATTTTTGGCAAATTGCTTCGTCTTTATTTTTAATTAAAAACTCGGCAAAAGTTGCTAAATAAGCATTTGGATTTGGTTTTTTATAAAAATTCTCTTTAATCACATCGGCATCTAAATCGTATTCTTTTTCGAAAGCTTCCGCTAAATGTTTTGGCATTTGATTGAAATAATACGAACGAATTAAATGACGTCCAAATCTGTTTCCACTACAATCATCCATGGCTATATAACCTAATGATTGTACTTTTTGATGTAACACATTTCCGTCAAAATAACTACAATTTGAACCCGTTCCTAAAATACAAACAATAGCTTTTTCATTTTTAGGTGTGGTTGCAAAAACCGCTGCATACGTATCTTCATGAACAGTAACTGCAGCATTTGTAAAATATTCTTTAAAAATATCGGCTAGAAAAAACTTCATTCTATCTGTTCCACAACCTGCACCATAAAAAAACAAATGCGATGCTTTATCTTTATTTTGAGAAATATCAAATTTATCGTTTAAACGGAAAATAATTTCTTCTTTAGTTAATACTTCCGGATTTAGACCTAAAGATTGTGTAGTAAACAATACTTTTCCGTTATCATCAATGGCAATCCAATCGGCTTTTGTGGAACCGCTATCTACAAGTAATTTCATTTTTTTTAGTTCTGAGTTTGGTTGTTTTTTATGGGATGTGAAAATAGCATTTTAAAATCAGAACCCAAAACGCCAATCCATTTATTTTACAGAATGAATATGCACCGCTAAATCAATAAGTTTACTTGAATAACCGTATTCATTATCATACCAAGAAACTAGTTTGAAGAACGTTGAATTTAAACCAATTCCAGCTTTTGAATCTACAATTGAAGTACGAGTATCTGAAACGAAATCTTGAGAAACCACATCGTCTTCCGTGAATCCTAAAATACCTTTCATTGAAGTTTCTGAAGCATTTTTAAGTACATTCATAATTTCTTCATAAGTAGTTTCTTTAACCAATTTCACAGTTAAATCAACTACTGAAACATCCGCAACTGGAACTCGCATCGACATTCCTGTTAATTTTCCTTTCAACTCTGGAATTACTTTTGTTACCGCAACTGCCGCTCCTGTTGAAGATGGAATAATATTTAACATTGCTGAACGACCACCACGAAAATCTCTACGAGAAGGCCCGTCAACAGTTAATTGTGTTGCTGTTGTAGCGTGAATGGTTGTCATTAATCCTTCCACAATTCCGAAATGATCATGAATTACTTTTGCTAAAGGCGCTAAACTATTTGTAGTGCATGAAGCATTAGAAACAATCGTATCAGCAGCAGTAACTTTATCGTGATTAACCCCCATTACAAACATTGGTGCATCCGAAGAAGGAGCTGAAATGACTACTTTTTTAGCACCACCTTTAATGTGAGCATCAGCTTTTTCTAAAGTGGTGAAAATACCTGTACATTCAGCAACCACATCAACATCCACTTCAGCATCATCCCATTTAATTAAAGTTGGGTCTTTTTCAGCTGTAACTCTAATATATTTATCGTTTACAAATAATTTTCCGTCTTTTACTTCAACTTTTCCTGCAAAACGCCCATGGACTGAATCATATTTTAATAAATAAGCCAAATGATCTACATCTAATAAATCATTAATTGCCACTACTTCTACATTATCTCTGTTGTATGTTTCTCTGAAAACAATTCTTCCAATTCTTCCAAAACCATTAATTCCTAATTTCACTGTCGACATATTCTTTTCTTTTTACATTAAAAAACTGCTTCGTAGCAGCTTTATTTATTATCTATTACTTTTTATTTTTATTTATATCTTTTTACTTGGCTCTTTCAATTTAACCGTAAAGAAACGCTATGCATTCGCAAAGTCCGCAAAGGTTTTTACTTTTTACTTTTGCCTTTTTACTTTATTTTTTGCTCTTGGTTCTTTTTTAAGACGAAACAATATCCGAAACTTTTACCAATTCCATATCAATTTCACTTTGCCCTTTAATAGCTTGTTCTAATGGTGTTAATGAAATTTTATCGTATTGCAATCCCACCATATAATTTGATTTTCCTTCTAGTAAACTTTCTACTGCTTTTACTCCTAAACGAGAAGCTAACACTCTATCAAAACAAGATGGTGCGCCACCACGTTGCATGTGTCCTAATACTGAAACTCGGACATCGTATTCTGGCATGTTTTCTTCTACATAATCTTTGAGTTCGAAAACGTTTTTACCAATTTTATCACCTTCAGAAACCACAACAATACTTGAGGCTTTACCAGATTCTTTACTTCGTTTTAAAGATTCTAATAAACGATCTAAACCGAAATCTTCTTCTGGAATTAAAATCTCCTCTGCTCCTGCTCCAATTCCTGCATTTAAAGCAATATGACCTGCATCTCTTCCCATCACTTCCACAAAAAATAATCGGTTATGAGAATTGGCTGTATCTCTAATTTTATCAATCGCTTCAACCACAGTATTTAAAGCCGTATCATAGCCTAAAGTATGACTCGTACCAAAAATGTCATTATCAATTGTTCCGGGAATTCCGATAACTGAAAACCCAAATTCTTCATTAAAAATCTCAGCACCAGTAAACGTTCCATCACCACCAATAACCACTAAAGAATCTATATCTTGTGCTTTTAAATTATCATGAGCTTTTTTTCTTCCTTCAGCTGTCATGAAATCTTTTGAACGTGCAGATTTTAAAATCGTACCACCTTTATTAATAATGTTTTTAACATCACGTGGTCCCATAGGTTTAAAATCACCTTCAATCATTCCTTGATATCCTCTGTAAATTCCCACACATTCTACATTATAGTAAGAACAAGCACGAACCACAGCTCTAATCGCTGCATTCATTCCTGGAGCATCACCTCCTGAAGTTAAAACTCCTATTTTCTTAATTGTTGATGACATATTCAAAATTATATAATTGTAAAATTAGCAAAGGAATTTACATATTATACTAAAAAACGACTTATTTTCAAGTATAATTCAAGTTTCAAACGTTTTCGTTAATAAATTTTTAGTATTTAACCGAAATTATTGATTCTATTCCTATCTATTTTAGTTTTGATAGAATAAAACTCATTTTGATTTAGGTACAAGAATCTAATCTAAATCATTAATATCTGGAGCCTTGTCTTTATGGTCAGGTTTTTTCTCTTCTTTGATTTGACGTTTTCTGGTTTCCTCAATAAAATTAATAAATTCAGGATTGGTTTCAGAATCATTAGATTCATCAATTGGCCTATCAGGATTATTTTTGTCTTTTTGAGATTTAAATAACTTATGAAGTAATTCTTTAAAATCGTCAAAATCTACCGTGTAAGATAACCCAATTCCTTGAGTATAACCAATGTTTTGTCCAATCGCATTTGAATTTAAATCAGTTTCTTTATTGAAAACACGTGCTGTTAAAGTACCATCATCATTTAATCTCATTTCAACTTCCACATTACCCACTACATATGATTGATTGATCCCATTAACTGGAACTCCAACATTTCCATTGATACTAATTCTGTCACTAACTTGAGTAGTTAACGTCACTAAAGCTCTATCTGAAATTTCTTGTTGTTTGTTTCCAACTTGATAATTAACATCCAATTTCAATTTGTTTTCACCATCGGATAATACTTCTCCAAAAATACTACTTGCTTTTTCAAATAATGAACCAAAATAATTGGTGTTGTTTGGAGCTATAAATCCACCAGTTGCCAATAAGGCAAACGCTTGTTGTTGACGATAATCTTTATCTTGTAAACGGTATCCAATATCGCTTTTTAATACCGAAGTAATGTTAGGGAAATTAATATTAAAATCAGATTGAGGAGCGTCTAACTCTCCAGTAATACCAATAGTAACTTCTGTTGGAATCTTTTTATTAAAACTTGAATTTTCTAATAATACATTTGGATTAGCTTGAGTTTTGTAAACTGCTTCCAAATTTAATTTTGCTCCTAAAGGATCACCTTCCCAGTCAATTGTTCCACCACGTTTAACCGTGAATTTTTTATCGATAATACTTCCATATCTAAATAAATATTCACCTTTCTCTACAATAAAGTTACCATTCATCTGGAATTTACCTAATGTATTGATACTCATGTACATAGAGCCGTTCCCAGTTCCTTTCATGGAATGTTTAGTTTCTCTATTAAGAATTACTTCAATTTCTGCATTTGGAGTAATATCAAAATCGAAATTCAAATCAATACCTTGATAAGTTTTTGTTGGTTTCTTTTTAGGATCATTAGTTCCATATTTTTCTTCACGAGTGGTAAAATGTACTAATCCATTTTCGCTTAAACTTTCCGAATCATTTACAGGAATTTTAATAGAAGTTCCTTTCGCACTTTCTCCTTTGGCATTAATCACTAAAGCTTCAACCGGACCTTCAATTGTGGCATAACCATCAAAATATGCTTTTCCGTAATAATATGCGTCATCAGAATCTTCCGTATCTAAAACTAATAATCGGTCTGAAGTTACTTTTAAGTCCATTTCCCAATCTCCAAATTTATCATGAGAAATTGTTCCACTTAAAATACCTTTAGTTTTTTCATGAACATCTTCAATATCAATATTTCTAAAGATGAATTTTTCTTCTGTTAAATCGATAATTGAATTTCTATCAAAGTTATAATCTACATTCGTATAAGGCACACGTAGTCCAGCATTATTTAAATATAAAATACCGTCAACCTCAGGATTATCATAAGGTCCAACAATATTAGCACGACCCGAAGCATAACCACGAACATTGTCTAAAATTCCTTTTAAAAAACCACCAACTGGCTGAATATTAAAGTTTTGAAAACCAGCATCTAAATTCAAAATGGTTCTATTATTGATAACTTCCACAATCCCGGTTGTAAAGAAAGTTTCTTCACCTTCGTTAGAAATTGTAGCGTCAACATTAAATTTTTTGAAGGTTTCATCTCCAGAAACATCTAATTTTAAATCGCCCAACGGAATTTCATTTACAATTAAACCGTCAATTGTTAAATTAGTTGAAGGCTCGTAAATTAAATCATTTTGTTTGTATCTGACTTCACCATTTAATTTTCCACCTAAATCTAAATTTCGTATATCTGGTGTGACTTTAGAAATATCAACATCATTAAATGTGAAATTTAAATCTTTATAAGTGCTGCCTCGCATTTCACCATTGAAATCAATAAATTGCTCGTTATGAGATAATTTCAACTGATTAAAAGTGAAGTTTTTAAATCCTTTATCGAAAATTACAGTATTACCATCTGTTTCTTTTTCATTGATGTACCATTGGTAATTTTTAAATGTAATATCTGATTTTTTAAATCCAATTACTGATTGTTTGTTTTTATCAATCGTGTGAAATAAGTTTAAATCGAATTTATCTTCACCTTTCATACCGCCTTTAAATTCGGTTCTAGCAAATAAAGTATCGTTTAGCGTTAGATTAATTAAACTAAATTCCGAAATTTTATAGTTTTTTGTATTTAAACTATCTAACTCGATATACGCGTTATATAAAGGATTTTTATTGTCGATATCAATATTGATTCCACTAAATCTATTTTCAAATGCATTTACTAATGGTGATTTAAAATCAAATTGAAACAAACCTTCATCTGCATTAATTTTTCCTTTTGCAAAGGTGTTTTCCGCAATAGAAACATCTGGATAAAAAACTTCTAAGATTTTATTATAGATTGTAAAATCGAATTCTAAAAACTGATTTTTAGATAATTTATGCGGTGAATAATTGGCATATAAACTACCAACCGCATTCTCTAAAATTTTTCTTATTTGCTTAGTTTGATATTTCCCAACAATCTTTCCATCAATCATATCGGTTGAATTCAACGTGATTGTTCTTACATTATTGGCATCAAACGAAGAAGTGATGTAAGCATTATCAAAATGATAATCATCTTTTTGGTTAGAATATGAAATATTTTCCAAATCAATAACTCCAGCTAAATCGTCAAGCGTATTTCCTTTAGCTTTCATTCGAATGTTTCCAGATAGAATTGATTTCGAATCTTTAGTATATAAATTCGTTTTTCTCAGATTAGCATATTCAATTCGAGCATCGAAATCATATTCTTTTTT
>CAMLRV010000093.1 GCA_946482495.1 uncultured Flavobacteriia bacterium | reverse complement strand
CAAAAGGACAAGTACAAAGAGCAACTAAATCAGCTTCAACTTCACCAATTGAATAAACATAATTATCAGGTTTCAATTCTGAACACTCAAAACAAATCGAGTAATGTTTCATAGCATTTTTTTATAATAATGATTAACATTTTAAGCTATCTAAAAGCTGATAGTGACCTTATTTTTAACTAAAAAGATTGTTAATATTGTCATATACTTTTAAAAATTCTTCAATGTAATTTATCACTAAATTTTGTGAAGATTCTGTTGATTTTTCATTAAATCTAACATTGATAAATATTGATTCATTATCTATTCCTATATCTAACATTCTTTTACCTCTAAAAGTAAAAACATCAAATAATAATTCTTTTAGTTCAGAAGAATTAAGCTTCATTTGGTCTTTACCTTGTAAATTATCAAATCCATATTCGTTTTCAAAAGAATATTTATATTGTAAAAGTTTCATTGCTTTTTCAATATCAATGTCTGGTTTTAAAGACAGCTCTTTGGAAAGCCAAAAAATCCTTCTATTAAGCATAATAGGATAACTGATATTTTTCAATTCTGAGGTAAACATCCAATTACTTGGGGCAATATCCTTTTGAACATTCTCAAGTATAAGGTGGATGTCTTCTTCTTTTACTTTTAAAATTTTCAGATTTAATAATTCTAATTTTTTATGGATTAATTCTAATTGTTTGGAATCATAGTCTGGTGGGATACCCCAAATTAGGTTATTTTCATTATGCTGTAATGCAACCCACTCATGATCGAGTATTCTTCTTATTCTCATTAGTAATGATGAGTCAATGTTTTCTAAAGCATAGAAATTGTGAGATTTCATATTCTCTAATTGTTTATACTGAATTAACTGATTATTATACTGTTCGACTGGATTTATTTGTTGTTCAAACATTTGTATAACTTGAATACCAGTTGTTTCATGTGTCCAAATTGAATCTTCATCATTTTCGGATAAGTCAAAATGAGGTTCTAAAAATGAACAATAACTTAATTCATTTGATGTGGTTCTGTAATTTGTTTTTACAAAAGTCATTGCCTGAGTTAATTGTATTTCTCTAGGTTCGGAAATATCGTGAAGATAAATAATACTCCTAATCTGACTGGATGTTATATGCCACCACTTTTCAATTGAATCATTTTTCAGAACATCATTTGCTATTTTATTTACAATTTCACTTCTTATTTCTGAAGGTGAATATTTTTCTATGTCTGAATTGATATTGACTTCTATCGTTAGTGCATAAGCTGGTTGGTTATAAAAGGAAACATCTTGGTTTGGAACTAAATAATTTATATCTAATCCACCAGTAAATTGAAACCATTTTTCAATTTTTACTTCGTAATCTTTTGAAAAATCAGCTTTATATTCAAACCCTGCTGTTATTTCAGTTATCCAGGGCTTCCCTGATAGTAATTTTAGTATTGAATCAAACGAATCACTTTCTTGATTAGGATCCTTTTTGAATGGTAATTCTTGAATTGTCAAATCAAACTTAAAACTTCTCAATCCATGAACTTGCCCAAGTCCACTAAACCATTTATTTATAATATCATTATTGTTTTTTATCCTATCCCAAATTTTAAATCCATTCCAATATTCAATTTTAGGGCAATCAGCTGGATTTTCAAATCCCCTATTGTATTCTTCGTCATTCACATACTTTTTACCCTGTGGTGTTAAATCAGAATTAGTTACAAATATTGTCTGTTTACAGGTTTTTCGCATACATGCTACAACTAGCAAGTCTAGATCGTCACCATTGTAATGAGATTTATAATTTACAGTGTGTTTGCATTGAGTCAGACAACGCTCACCCTTAGGATTAATTGTTAGAATGTCTTGCTTTTCGTCACCTTGACCGTCTGTAACATCAACAGGTGTGTGACCTTCAACTTTAATTAAAATGTCAAGAATAAATTCAGGAAATTTATCATATCCAATTTGAGATAAATATTTAAAAATACCTTCTCTAGTTGGTGTTGTTGTAATTAAGTCTAACTCACTAGGAATAGTATGATAAAAACGTTGTGTTGTTCCTGAAATGATATTATAGCTCATAAGTTTTTTTTAGGTTTACCGTTAGCAATAGTAGTAGGTTTATAATGTGATTGTTCCATTATTTTTATTTTCAAATTCTTTTAGACTTTCCCAAGGCAAATCATTTGATTTTGAAGAATCCCAAACTTCTTCAAATGAATTTGTTTCATAACCTACATCACTATTATAATTTCTTGCAAATAATCTTTTTACCTCTGTTTTTACTATCTCTATTTGTTTTATTCTCTCTAAATTTTCAAAAGAAGAATATTGATCACTAATATAGGTCCTGAATATTTTATTTATATATAATGAAGGAAATTTAACTCTATCATATGCGTAAATTTTTCCGTTTGTGTATTCAATTACCACATCATTTCCACCTGGCGTACGAGAAAGTGGATTTATTCTGTAACTGTCAGCAATCCACAATATTTTACCAAGAATGTCATTAGGTAACCCAATAAATATCCTCTTGATTTCTTCCATAATTGAAATGTTATTAACTTTATCTCTTACCAATATAATATTTTCCGGCGTAAAATAGGCATATAGTTGATTAATTTGTATATATCTCACTAACGACAGTTATATTACGTTTTTATATTTTTCAATTGTTTTTTGTATTGTTTCATTTGAAAAAAATCCATCATCTAAAATTTTCAAATAACAATTAATATGATCTAAATTTTCTTCAAAAGTTTTTAAATATTCATAGACGAATGAATCTTCATTAAAAAATATATTTGCAATTTCAAATGAATACTTAAGAATATCTACTATGTTTAATTTTAAATAGTTTACCTCTACATTTTGGTTAAAATGCTCAATAATGTAAGATATTCTTATAAGCGTATGAGGATGTGTATTTTTAGTCGTATAGAATTCTTCAATTTCCCCTTCTACAAGTTTTTCATCTATTTTGTCATAATAAAAAAGAAGAAATACTATTATAATACTAGCAATAGATACATAAAATAATTTGCTTAAATTTTCTGGAGTTTTACTACTTGGTTTTAATTTTTCATAAGCAGTGAATGCATTATCCATAACATACCAAGCACCAAACATATCTGAATCGTATTCATATAAATGTCGATTAAAATCAAATTCTTTATCTTTCTTTCTTTCTTTCTCTTCAAAGCTAAATTCTCTTTCCCTATGTTGTAAGATGTGTCTAAATTCATGATAAAATGTAAAATTTAAAGACGATTCTAACATAAGTTCAGACAGATTAATTTCCGAATTTAGTTTTTCATATAAATGCAAAATACTTTTATGTTGAAATATTTTATTTTCTACAATAAGTTTATTGTGTAAACTCAAAATAAAAGCATTGCTTATTTTTATATAACGAATATGATTTTTACTAATCGCGCCAGCGTTACTCATTTTTTTGTTTTCAATAAATAAATAAGTAGAGGTTAATGAGTTTTTTTTAGAATTTTCTTGAAGAAGACTAGATAATTGATTATAATACTTCAAATAAAACTCTTCAGTTTCTAAACCCGTAAAATCGAAAATTTCATCTTTAATAATGAAATTATTTGATATTATTTGCTTTATATCTTCTTGATATTTCTTCATTTTAAAATGTTTTATAACGCTCCTCCACTTGGTAAGATTTTGAACTTCGTATCTTTTATTTTCTACTAGGTTAATGTTTCTTACGAAACACAAACATTAATTTACTACAAAATGGCAATCTTGCCAAACGACTGTTAACGTCAATTTTTTTGAATTAATTCGTCAATTATATCAAATGGAATATTATGTGAAGTAAAATATTTCATATTCCCATAATTGTCTTTTTTAATATCTGAAAAGATACATACTGTGGATTGTGGACTTCTTAAATGAGATGCATTTCTATTAATATATTCTATTGCATCGAAAATGTCATTTTTGAAAATTGAAATTAATGATATCCAAAATTCATTCAACGCTAATTTCATTTCTTCGAGCAATGGAAAAAGTGAAAAATTACTTCTTTCTTCTAAATCTTTAGTAACAATTGCTCCCCAATCTTTATATTTTGTTAAAAGGTTACTTGATGAAAATTCAATCTTATATTCTGGCTTAATTTTATTTTCATCAATTACTGTCCCTGAAACTTCAAATACATCAATAGGAATCCCACAGTGTTGGGAATAGTTTCTAAATTTAGTAAAAAACCTATAAGCAAAATATTTATCAAAAATTCTATTTGTTAGCTGTTTAAATTCTGTACTTTCGACAGAGTCTTTCTCATATTTTCTTTTAATAATTGCTTCTGTATGATCTAATAAAGTTCTAAATGAACTTAAATAGTTTAACACCATTCTATTTAAATTCAAATGATGTTTGTAATAATTTTCTTTATCACCAATTAATGAAAGTGAATTTTCGAAAAGTATTATTTTTTCAGCTTCAACAAATTTTATAAATTCATTATTATTTAAAATTACAATTTCATAGAGTCTTTTTAAGTTTTCATAATTATAAAGTTCATCTGTTGATTTTGTAAATAATTTATATTCTTCTGTAGTAAGTTGTTTATCCAAATGAGTAAAGTATCCACTATTATACTGCTCAATAAATCCTAATTGTATTTCCATTACTTTTTTTTCTAATTATCATTAACGTTTTGGAGCTTTGCATAGTAGCTTACGTTAACGATTTATTTCTTGCTAAGGTAATATTTTCCAGCAGAAAATGAATGTGTGTTTAAGATAAGTAGTTATTTTGTCAAAATACTATTAATTGTTTAGTCTTATCAAAATTTCTATGAAATTACATTTTAATTCTTACTCCATGTTTTTGTAAATTTATCAACTTAACAATTTTTGACATATCATTACCCCTAGCAGAACAAAAGTTTATCAAATCATGTTCTATTTCATGCTGAATACTTTCAGCTTTGTCTGAAATGGATTTTATTTTTCTAAATAACTCCTCTTTTTTATTATTGGCAGATAAATCATTGCGACTTTCAAATATAGCTTTATGAACTAACCAATTTCTTTTCACTAAAAAACTATTTAGTTCTTCTTGTAATGCCAAACAATATAAATTTTCTTTAACTGCTAATTTTATAGCCTTGCCTAAAGTGAAAGTCTGGTATTGTCTTAAAATTTCATCGGCCCTTTCTTTCGTTTCAGCCGGGTTCATTTTAAGAGTAATTGAATGACTCAAAGCTTGTTCAACATGTTGGATTTTACATAAAGCTTCCCCTATGAAACAGTACAATGTAATTTCGTCTTGGTTAGCTGGGATTTTTATTGTATTCTCAACCATAAATATTTGTTGGATTTATAGACTAAAACTGATGCTTAAACATCTTGTGACTTTGCTACAGCTACGGAAATTTAGAAACTGCTTGATATCTAAAGCCCGCCGAAAGAGTAGGCTACTTTTAAACCAATTGAAGGGTACAATTTTGTAATGAATATTGAATCATCATCTACACTAATAGTTCTTACCGGTTCTACAGATCCTGAATATATGAGTTTTATATCTTTATCTTTATAAGAATCAATAAAGTATTGTCTCGGTTGTCTGATAGGCGTAAATTCTGATGTTATTAAAATTAAAAAATTATCACTCTTGTAACCTATTCCAAATCCAACATCAATAGGCGAAGTGTTGTTTAAATCAGAGTCACCATAGTTTAGTTTAAAGATGTTTAGAAGTAGTGCAACCGCAAATCCAGTCCTTTTTCTAGTTACATCTTGATATTTGCCATTTACGTCTGGATTAGTTAAATAATAGAAACTGAAAGGTTGCCAAACAATACCCGTTGAAATTCCTGAACTTAAACCTGAAGTCTTTTCAAATTGAACTGTTTGATTAATTGGAGATATAGTAACGTTATAATTATCTCCAAATCTTCCACTTATTCCAGCTGCTAAAAAAACATCAAATTTTTTATCGAACTTATAATTTGGATTAGACGTAGTTTCTGTCTTAACATCTTCAATTTTTTCTTTTTGTACTTGAGAATAGCACAAACACACCGATAGTAAAAGTAAAACTAATAAAGTTGTTTTCATGTTAGTTATTTTTTTTAATTATCAACACAATATTATTATTATAGATTTGCTGTTAGTCATTTGATAAAACACAGAATACAAACGTTAGTCAAAGATTATAGCATCCAGAAGAATATTTGGTGTGTAGTAAGCATTGATTAATGGTGGTTTCGGAGTTCCTGCTATTTGGTGAAACTCGTGATACTGTCCAGTCTTGTTAAACGAAAATATAGCTTGACGGCCATTACGCTCGAACAATAAACCATTGGCCATCGGATCTATTTCTGTGCCGCTTGTCCAAGTTACCTCCTTGTAAGTCACGTCTTTTAACTGCACAACGGCACCACTTTTAAACACAAGTGTAACAGATATCGGCGTCTGACCTCGTTCCTTCAAAATTGTAACAGGAGAAGCTTCTCTCTTGTCATTCTTAGTTGTTTTCTTGTTTTCCATATTACCATTTTTCAAAATTTTACAAATAACTTATTGAAACCCTTACAACTTAAGTATAAGTTTTTTTGATAAATAGAAGCTATCAAATTTACATTTAAAAAAAACACTACATACACGCAAAAATACCTGTTTTTAAGAGTAGGTAATTTTACCTGTTTTTTCTCAAGAAAAAAGTAGGTAGTACATTTTACATATTATTTTGACTTGATTAGAATTGTGAAACTTAATACTCAATTTAATCTTAATTATATTTAATTAAGATTTTTTAATCTTATTTTCTATTTCTCTCTCAATTTTATCCTTTAGCATTTTTTGATTATAATCTGATTGGTTATGGAATTCTAAACTATACTTTAAATTATATTTATTACTATTTAAATCTTGAACTTTAAATCTCAATCCTTCTTTTGAAAACATTTCATTATACAAATCCTTTAATTTTAATAAATCAAATTTTTGAAAAAAATAATTATTGAAAATTGCATATCTCGAAATTTCATCTTGATGACTATCTGATTTTGCTATATATAAATAAAAAGTTTCATGATTTTTTTCAATGCAAATTTGACAAATTATAGTTTCAAATGAAGAATCTTTTTTATCTGGCTCTACTAAAGTATTAAAATTTAATAATAATGATTTTCCCTTTCCATTATATTGAAAAAAACGGACTTCCCATGTTTCAGATTTTAAATTATTGATTGCTTCATAAAAAATATCTCTCCGCATTTTTCTAAATTCATTGTTCTTAGAATCGTCTACCGCATTTGAATGTGTATTTGCCCTTCCTGCGTCGGAGTTCTTATCAATTTCACTCATTAAACTTAAAACACTTTTTGGAACATTTATTGTCAAAGTCCCATTATGTTTATATTCACCATTAATTTTCTCAAGCTTAGTAAAATTAAAACTATCACCTTGAAAAGAGTTATCATTAAAATAATCCAATTGAACATCAGCAGCAATATCTCCATTTCCTAATAGTTCAGAAGTAAGCTCTACTTTATCCTCTGCTTTAGTCTTTTTCTGCGTTCGTTTTTTCTTACCTTTAGATCCTTTATCTCCGTTATTATCCCCATTTAAACCATCTTTTATATTTTTATTTCTCCTTCTGTCGGTAAAAAAAAGTAACGTTATATCTTTGGTAGGCAAATTTTCTTTAACACCATGTATCTGATTAATTAGAAAATAATTTTTATTTCTAAATTGGAATCTCCTTCCCGTGCAAAGCATCTCAAAAGGTTCATCCTGAGGCAAGATAGTTTTCAAACTTTTATACTCATATCCTAATTTCTGATCATTAATTAATAATGACTTTCTAATCTCTTCTACACATTTAATTCCATTTTTAATATATGCCATTCGACAAATTGTACTGTATTCAGAATCGGATAATCCTTGTTTGGTTAACAAGTAATTACCTTTTTCATCCTCATTAGAATCTAACTTAACATATAATTCATTGTTATTATTGTCAAAATTCTTTTTTGCTAATAGAAATT
>CAMLRV010000092.1 GCA_946482495.1 uncultured Flavobacteriia bacterium | reverse complement strand
TAAGATTTATGGTGGTCAAGCTGCAATTGCAGGAAATATCATTGTTAGACAAAGAGGTTCAAAACACAACCCAGGTGAAAATGTTTACATGGGAAAAGATCATACTTTACATGCTAAAGTTGATGGAATTGTAAAATTCCAGAAAAAAGGTGAGAACAAATCTTGGGTTTCTATCCTTCCATTCGAAGCATAATCTTAAGATTACAAAATAAAAAAACCCTCGAAGTATCGAGGGTTTTTTATTTATAACTAATTCAAAAAACTAAGACTAAGACTTAAACTTAGCTAAATAATTCTCCGATTGAATTTTCATAATTTCTGTTGCATTTTTCTTCTTTAAATTATATAATTCTTTATCCGCTTTAATATCTGCATATACTTCATCATAAATAGAAGCATCCGTTTTCTTTTGCAATTCTCTTTGATAAGCATTTTGTTCAATTAACGTTTTATAGCTAATTTCTGCATCTTCTAATTTAAAATCATATTCACTTTTACTAGATAACAATTTGGCTATAATTGGAGAAGTTTCAATCGCTAAAAACAACAACATAATAAACAAAGAAGGTAAAAATGGCAATTTATTCAACGCATTAATTCTAGCCATTAACCCATCAAAACTATCAATAATTGGTTGTGAATCGGTTACTTTTTTATCCAAATCTGCTTGTAAACTCTTACTCTTAGTTTCTTTTTCAGCAATAATTTTTGCATTTGTGATTTTTAAAGAATCTAATTGTTTTAAAGCCGCGTCATGCGCTTCTCGCTTTTCCTTGTAAATCGGCCCTTTACCCATTTTTTTGGTACCAGCACTTCCTTCCGCTTCCGTAATATACGATTGATACAAAGCCGCCACTTCTTTTTCTTTTGAATTGATTTGACTCTTTAAACTATCAATTGACGCTTGATTTTTATCCACATCAGTTTTAAAATAATTAGCCACTTGCTTTTTATTTGCAATGGCCATTTCATTTTTTTCTTTCAATAAAACCGTATCAATTTCTTTTTTAAAGATTTTAATTTCTAAAGGTTTTGAAATCACTATAGCAATAATCATAGCCAACACAATTCGCGGAGACGCTTGAATGAATTCATCCATAAAACTTTCTCTTTTACGAATG
Organism: uncultured Flavobacteriia bacterium; assembly: GCA_946482495.1. The sequence goes on along the minus strand of CAMLRV010000092.1, from coordinate 6,935 downwards.
GTAGAAACAATAAATCGATCCAAATTGAAAATAAGTAAACCCCAAATTAATCCAAAAGCAACTGCCATATACACATTATCAAAAACAGTATATAAAGCATACGAACAGGCTACAAAAGCCATTACAGCCGTAAAGAAAACAGTAGCGCCAATTCCGGCGTATTTATTCTGTTCTCCGTTGGAGCAAGAAGTAACAATATCTTTGTCTGCTCCAGAACAAAGGATAAAAAAATTTTTTAGCATAACGATTCGTTTTAAAACCATAACCTTGTCCCGACTAATCGGGAAGCATACACTTATGGTCAGTTGATGATTGATGATGATTACAAATTTGTTGCCAAAAATGATTTTTTGTTACAGGTTTTTAGATTTATTTCGATGAACTTCAAAAAACTACAGATTAAAACAAAAAAAATCCCCAATCTTTCGATTGAGGATTTTCAATATTTAAAAACGGATTACTAAAAACTGTAAACTGTTTACTAATTTTAGTATCTGTAGTATTCTGGTTTGAATGGTCCTTGAACCTCAACACCGATATACGCTGCTTGATCTTCACGTAAAGTTTCTAACTCCACTCCTAATTTAGCTAAGTGTAAAGCAGCAACTTTTTCATCTAAATGTTTAGGCAACATATAAACTTCATTTTTGTAGTTTGCACTATTTGCCCATAACTCTAACTGAGCTAAAGTTTGGTTTGTAAACGAGTTACTCATAACGAAACTTGGATGACCTGTAGCACAACCTAAGTTTACTAAACGTCCTTCAGCTAAAATGATAACTTCTTTACCATTTACGTTGTAAATATCAACTTGTGGTTTTACTTCAACTTTTGTTGAACCAAAGTTTTTATTTAACCAAGCCATATCAATTTCGTTATCGAAGTGTCCGATGTTACAAACGATAGTTTTATCTTTCATAGCTTCGAAGTGACGACCTAAAACGATATCTTTATTACCTGTTGTAGTAATTACGATATCCGCATTAGCGATAACTGAATCTAATTTTTTAACTTCAAAACCATCCATTGCCGCTTGTAAAGCACAAATTGGATCAATTTCAGTAACTGTTACGATAGAACCAGCTCCACGGAAAGAAGCAGCAGTACCTTTACCAACATCTCCATATCCACAAACTACTACTCTTTTTCCAGCTAACATTACATCAGTTGCTCTACGAACTGCATCTACAGCAGATTCTTTACAACCATATTTGTTATCAAATTTAGATTTAGTAACAGAATCGTTAACGTTGATTGCAGGCATATACAAAGTTCCTGCTTTCATTCTTTCGTATAAACGGTGAACTCCAGTTGTAGTTTCTTCAGATAAACCTTTGATATCTTTAACTAATTCTGTGTATTTATCAAAAACTAAATTTGTTAAATCTCCACCATCATCTAAAATCATGTTTAATGGTTGTCTTTCTTCACCAAAGAATAAAGTTTGTTCAATACACCAATCAAATTCCTCTTCATTCATACCTTTCCAAGCATAAACTGGAATTCCAGCAGCAGCAATTGCAGCAGCAGCATGATCTTGAGTTGAGAAAATATTACAAGAAGACCAAGTAACATCAGCTCCTAAAGCAACTAATGTTTCAATTAAAACCGCAGTTTGAATTGTCATGTGTAAACATCCTGCAATACGAGCACCTTTTAAAGGTTGACTTGCACCATATTCTGCTCTAAGTGCCATTAATCCAGGCATTTCAGCTTCAGCTAATAAAATTTCTTTTCTTCCCCATGCTGCTAAAGAAATATCTTTAACTTTGTATGGTACGTAAGGAATTGTTGTTGTACTCATTATATTTAAAAATTTATTTTTTTAATTAAGAGTGCAAAGGTACAACATAAGTTTCTAATTTAGAAATATATTTTAGATATTTATGTTTTGATTATTTGGCTAAATAACTGAAATACAACTATATAAAAATTTTTAAACCTTTCACAAGATATGCCTTTTTACAAAGAGATTCACATTAACGAAAAAACAATAGCTTATTTTTGGAAAATTTCCGAAGATATTGAATGGCTATTTGACAAGGTAATGCTTAATGAAAAGTCTATTGCAAGATTAGAAACCATGAATTCTATCGAGCATAAAAAAGGATTTCTAGCGGTTCGAATGTTACTTCAACAAATTGGTTTTACAGATTTTGATTTATTTTATGATGAATTTGGGAAACCGAGCTTGAAGACGGAAAATAAAACTTCAAACTCCCAGCTTACATCTTCTAACTTAAAGCACATTTCCATTTCACATTCTCATGAGTTTTCTTGCATTTGTATCAGCAACGAATTAATTGGGATTGATTTGGAAAAACGAAAAGAAAAAACCTTGAAAATCGCACCTCGATTTATGGATATTTCGCATTTAGAACATCTTTCTGAAGAGGATAAAATCGCGAAAGCAACTGTAATTTGGGGCATAAAAGAAAGTGTCTTTAAACTGAAAAACGAAAAAGGCATTAGTTTTCCAAATCATATTTCTGAAACCCAATTTCAATTAGAAGATAAAAAAGGAATTGCGCATTTGAGTTTTGAAGCTTGCAAGCAAGACTTCCAGTTTCAATTTGATTTTGTAGACGATTATGTTTTCGTTTGTGTTCTGAACAATTAGATAATTTACAGAGACACATAAAATCTATTTAACTTCACATGTCTCCGCATTATCTTTATCGCTCAAGAAACAAAGTATTCAACACAATAAAAAAAGCACTAAACAACACACTTACTAGCAACAAATTAAATACAATTTTAGGTTTTTGTTGCGATAAAACTGCTCCATTCACCAACATACAAATTATCACAACTGCAGTTAGTTGCAGCATTTGAGTAGGTGACGTTCCGTTTTTTAACACATACATTACTGCTGCAGAGCCTAAACAACTCTGACCAATTACTACTAAGGCAATATAACCTAAATAATTTTCTTTAAAATCTTCTAAAGCATTTACATATAAACTCATAATAATCCATGTTTTATTTTAAACAAAATTAAGCACGGATTATATCTAAAAATATGACTTAAATCATAAACTAAAATATATTTTTTTATTAATTTAATTGTTTTGATGATATATAGTCACCCGAATTAAATTTGATAATTTTCACCTCAAATTCAATCAACAACTGTTTTGCAATCATAATTTTAATTAAAAAGACTAAATTTACACATTATTAAGCAAATAAAAATGAAACACCAGATTTATCATGAAATAGTCCAATCAAAACAACAAAACAAAAAATTGTTGGCTATTTTGATTGATCCTGATAAAACTCAGGTTTCTGAAATTGAAAATTTAGCACAAAAAATTAATCAATCTCCAGCTACACATATTTTTATTGGCGGGAGTATTGTAGAGCAAATTTGTATCGATAGTTTAATTATCGAAATTAAAAAATATTGTCAATTACCTATTTTAATTTTCCCTGGACATCCTTCACAAATTTCCAATGAAGCAAATGGCATTTTGTTTTTAAGCTTACTTTCAGGAAGAAATCCCGATTATTTAATTGAACATCATATTAATTCGGTAGAAATTTTAACGAATTCTGATTTAGAAATTATTTCTACAGGTTATATTTTAATTGATGGCGGTAACGAAACGGCAGTACAACGTGTGAGTCAAACACAACCCATTGAAAATACAAATATCAATTTAGCTTACAAAACGGCAAAAGCAGGAGAATATTTAGGTAAAAAGTTGATTTATTTAGAAGCTGGAAGCGGCGCCAATCAAAACGTTTCCCTAGAAATGATTGAGTTTGTTTCCAAAAATATTACAATTCCTTTAATTGTTGGTGGCGGAATTCGATCTATGAAAACCATCCAAGAAGTGTATAATGCTGGTGCTGATTTAATTGTAATTGGTACTGCATTTGAAAACGATTCTAACTTTTTCAACTAATCATCGTGTTAGAAGCCATCATCAATCAATATAAAAACATTCCGAATTGGCAAATTGCTGTGGAAACTATTGTTTTTATTTTTGGAATTCTCAGCGTGTATTTGGCTAAAAAAGAAAACATTTTACTTTACCCAACTGGATTAATTGCTACAGTACTTTTTGTATTTATCACCTATAAAGCCGAATATTATGCTGATATGAGCATCAATATTTACTACTCGATTATGAGTTTTTATGGTTGGTATCATTGGAAAAAAGGACATAACGGAGAAGCATTAACTATTTCAAGAACTAATAATCAAGAGAAAATAATTGGGGTAATTTTATTCATTATTACGGCTATTGTTTGCTACTTTATATATCAATTTTTTGAATATAAATTACAGATAAACAACTATTTAGATATTTTTACAACTTCATTATTTTTTACAGCGATGTGGTATATGGCGCGTAAAAAAATTGAAAACTGGACACTTTGGATCATTGGTGATGCTATTGTTGTGTTCTTATTTTTCGACAGACAAATGTATATAATCGCCATTCAATACATTATTTTTACTATTTTAGCCCTCTCAGCATACTTAGAATGGAAAAAATATTTAGCGAAATAGATTTACAACAAATTGTTAAACGCGGAAATTCTTTAGAAAAAATCATGCAACAATTGCATTATTTTAAAAATGGCATTCCGAACATTAACTTATATAAAATTGCTTCTATAAATGATGGAATTTTTCAATTTTCTGAATCAGAAATTGAAGCGTTTTGCACCTATTTCGACAAGCATAAAGACAAATATACTATAGAAAAATTTGTTCCAGCTAGTGGAGCTGCCACCAGGATGTTCAAATCCTTAAACGAGTTCTTAACCAATTTCGATCCGAAAAAAGACACTGTAAATTCCTATATCAACTTAAAAAAAGACAGGGATTTATCTTTATTTATTGTGGGTTTAAGAAGTTTTCCTTTCTACAATGAGTTAAAAGAAAAAACAAAAGCGCTTTTTACAGATTATCCAACTTACAATTCTGATCAAAAAGTATATGCTATCATACAGACTTTGTTAACGGAAAAAGGTTTGAACTATGCCAACAAACCAAAAGGAATTTTACCTTTCCATATTCAAAATAATGAAATTCTAACTCCTATTGATGAGCACGTTTTTGAAACGGAATTTTATAAAAAAGAGAATCAGAAATCGAAAATACATTTCACCATTTCAAAAGAGTTTGAAAAAGATTTCTTAGAAATCACAAATAGATATGACAATTTAGAAATTTCATTTTCTTATCAAAACGAAACTTCTGACACTATTGCTGTTAATGCAGACAATACACCGTTTAGAATTTCCGAAAACGAATTATTTTTCCGTCCAGGTGGGCATGGCGCTTTGATTGAAAATTTAAATCAATTGCAATCGGAAGTAATTTTCATTAAAAATATCGATAATGTTTCTCAAAATAATCGCGAGTTAATTTTAACTTATAAAAAATTAATTGGTGGAATTTTATTGTACACAAAACGACAAGTGGAAATTTCATTAAAGAAATTAGTAAGTAATGAAATTAACGAAAATAATATCAAAGAAATAATTGATTTTGTGGAAACAAAAATGTCTTTTCCTTTACCGGAAGAATTCAAAATGTTTCAATTTACTTACCAAAAAGAATATTTGATAAAAATATTAAACCGACCAATTCGTGTTTGTGGAATGGTAAAAAACGAAGGCGAACCTGGCGGTGGACCTTTTTGGATTCAAGATGAAAAAGGAAGACACACATTACAAATTGTAGAATCTTCTCAGGTTGACTTAACGAATGAAAATCAGCGTATGATTTTTAAAAATTCTACGCATTTTAATCCTGTAGACATAGTTTGTAGTGTTAAAGATTTTGAAGGTAACAAGTTCGATTTAACCAAATTTGTAGACGATAACGCAGCTTTTATTACAGAAAAAACCAAAAACGGAAAACCAATCAAAGCATTTGAATTACCTGGTTTATGGAATGGTGCTATGGCAAAATGGACTACTATTTTTGTAGAAGTTCCTATTGAAACATTTAATCCCGTAAAAAAAGTAAACGATTTATTAAAACCTGCACATCAAGAAAACGGTTTAAATAACAATTCTGCATTATAATGAATGTGGAAATCATCCATTCGGAGCTTAATTTCAAAGCAGTTCGTAGCAGTGGCGCTGGCGGTCAAAACGTAAATAAAGTTTCGTCTAAAATAGTTTTAATTTTTGATGTAACCACTTCTCAAGGTTTAGATGAAGAAGAAAAAACACTTCTTCAATCCAAATTAAAATCGAAAATCTCTCAAGATAATTTATTGATTTTAACCTGCGATGAAGACCGAAGTCAACTCAAAAACAAAAGAATTATCATCAAACGTTTTTTCGAAATCTTAGAAAAAGCACTTCACAAACCTAAAGAAAGAAAAGCGACAAAAATTCCAAAAGGCGCTAACGAAAAACGCATTCAAGAAAAGAAAAAAGCAGGCGAAATAAAAGCTGGAAGAAAAAAGTTAGACTTTTAATTAAGAACTCAAATTAGGGAAATTTCTAAAATTTTAATAATTTCTCCAATCTGTGTTGCAACAATAAAATTTGATTTTTGAAATTGTTATTGATTTTTGAAATTGAATACCTATCTTTGCCCCATCTCAAAGGGGTGCTTTGACCTAAATTTATTTTAGTTTCAGGCTGAGATCATACCCATAGAACCTGAGCAGGTAATGCTGCTAAGGAAACAGAGAAACCATCATAAATGTCATTCCGAACGGAGTGAAGGAATCTCAAACATTAATTATTAAACCAGAGTAATTACCCCTTTTATTCGTATTTTTTACGAATTATGCATTTATTTAAAAAAAGCTTATCACTAGTAGTCTTTTGCCTTTTGCCTTTTGCCTTAAGCGCACAAGAACAACCAAAAGATTCTATTCAATCTATTGAAGAAGTTTTAATTTCTGGTGTTAGAGCGAAGGAAAAAAATCCAATTACCTTTACCAACGTAACAA
>CAMLRV010000091.1 GCA_946482495.1 uncultured Flavobacteriia bacterium | reverse complement strand
GAGCGCAGGATTCATAACCCTGAGGTCACGGGTTCAACTCCCGTCTTCGCTACAATAAAAACCCTAACTTCTTACAATCAAGATGTTAGGGTTTTTTCTTTTATTTTATGTTGTTAAATCTCCTGCTGGAGAAGTAATTCATAAGTCATTTTTTTGCCATTTCTTTCTACTTCAATTGAAATAGTTTCATCTGTACTTTTCTGAAGAATTTCCATAATTTCAGTCAATTTATAATCAGTTGCCTTTTTTTTATTTATTGAAATTAACTTATCATCTACTTTTAATCCAGCTTTATCAGCCACAGAATTCTTCCGAATATAGGAAATTTCAATTCCTGGTCGCAACACGTATTTAAAATTTGCCTTACTATCGTAAATCAGTTCCGTAAGATCTTTTGTTGCGGTTGGAGAATCGGAGCGAATTCTTTCTTCCACTACTTCAACACCACTATGATGAATATCAAACCCTGCCATATTATAATAGAATCTCTCATTAAAATTGTTGTTTTTTGTCAGATACATCTTTTGTTTACTATAATTAAAAATTACATTAAAACGTTTTAAAATTTCACCACCAACAGAACCATCACGACTAGTAATAATGCTCTTTTTAAGAAATGAAATAGTATCAGGCAAAGAAATTATTGGCTCATGAAATTCATATTCTGAAAAGTTTATCTTTTCAAATCGCACTCTTTTCCCGTATACATTACCACCAATTCCTGCTCCTAAATAATCATCAATATGCTTTTTGTTTTTTAAATTCAATTCTTTTTCAAAAATCCATAAACCATCAGACAAACCTGTATCAACCAATAATTCAAGATTTTTATATTCTTTTCCTTCAATTGAAATATTCACAGGTATATAGGGTTTCTTATCTTTTAAAATAAAGGGTAATTCTTTGTAATTTTGAATTTTAGTGAGATATCTATTTGTTTCTTTTCGATAAACCATAATGCGTTTGGTATCGTAATGGATTTCAACAATATTATTTTCAAAAAAATCAGCACCTAAAATCCCATGAATTGGAATTCCCATTGAAGTGGAAAAACTATATTTATCTTCTAACATCAAAATCACATCTAACTTTTTAGAAGAAAGACTTTTAAATTCTATTCTATTATTTTTAGATACATAAGCATCAATAGGCTCATCCATTCCTGGACCCGTAATTTTGATTTTTGAAGTATTATAAAAAGCAATACTATCTTTTTCAGGAAAATCAAATAATATATTGTAGGCCGAACCTGTATCTAAAATTAGGTTTAATTGAATATTATTAACTTTTGGTTGAACTACTATACTATTATTAAGTAATTGAAAAGGGATTACAATTTTGTTTTTATTTTGAGAAAAATCCCAAATACTCTGAGAAAAAGTATTGGCACTCAGAAACAAAAAAAGAAAATATCTAAAAAGTAGATTCATAAGTAATAAAGATTTACATAAATGTACGAATTTTATTATTTACATGCATTTTTTTAAGGAATTATTATAACAGAATCCTTATTTTTTTGCACTTTTGCAAAGCAAAAATTTAAGTCATGCCAAAAATTTCACACAAAGGGATTCAAATGCCCGAATCACCAATTAGAAAATTAGTTCCTTATGCAGAAGGAGCAAAAAAACGTGGTACAAAAGTATTCCACCTAAATATTGGTCAACCAGATATTAAAACGCCAGATGTGGCTTTACAAGCGGTAAAAAATTTCGATATTAATGTTTTAGAATACAGTCATAGTGCTGGATTTGAAAGCTACAGAAATAAACTTTCAGCTTACTATAAAAATCAAGGTTTACCAGTTGAAACAAAAGATATTATCATCACTACTGGTGGTTCAGAAGCACTAATGTTTGCTTTAGGTTCTACTTTAGATAACGGTGACGAAGTAATTATACCTGAGCCATTTTACGCAAATTATAATGGTTTTGCTACAGCAAGTGGTGTTAAGGTAGTTCCAGTAATTTCAGGAATTGAAACAGGTTTTGTATTACCTCCAATGGAAGATTTTGAAAAACTAATTACACCAAAAACTAAAGCTATTATGATTTGTAATCCAGGGAATCCAACTGGATACTTATATTCTGAAGCGGAGATTAACAAATTAGCTGAAATTGTAAAAAAACACGATTTATTCTTAATTGCAGATGAAGTATATAGAGAATTTGCTTACGATGGCTTAAAACATTATTCGGTTTTAAATGTTCCAGGTTTAGAGCAACATGCTATTATGATTGATTCGGTTTCGAAAAGATTCAGTATGTGTGGTGCAAGAATTGGTTGCGTAGTTTCTAAAAATGAAGAATTTATGGCAACTGCAATGAAATTCGCACAAGCACGTTTGAGTCCACCAACTTATGCTCAAGTTGCTAGTGAGGCTGCTTTAGATACACCACAAAGTTATTTTGACGAAGTAATTACAGAATATGTAGACAGAAGAAATACTTTAGTTCAAGAAATGCAAAAAATTGAAGGTGTTACTATTGCAAACCCTAAAGGGGCCTTTTATTGTATCGCTAAATTGCCTGTAAAAAATGCAGATGATTTTGCACAATGGCTTTTAGAAAAATTTGACTTAAACGGAGAAACTGTTATGGTAGCTCCTGCTGCTGGTTTCTACTCTACTCCAGGTGTTGGTTTAGATGAAATCAGAATTGCTTATGTATTGAAAAAAGAAGATTTAATTAAATCAGTTCAAATATTAAAAGAAGCTTTAAAAGCTTACAATAACTAAAACATGAGAAAAATATTTTTTATCCTATTTATTTGTTTGACTTCTAATTTTGTAAATGCACAAGATTTAAGTTGTAAAGATTTCCGTACTGGAGAATTCGTAATGGAAACGGAAGAGTTTGGAAAAATTTATATTACAAGAACTACCAATCATCAAACAGAATCTTGTAAACAAATGAATTACAAAGCTTCTTTTGATTTAGTTTGGAAAGATGATTGTAGTTATGAATTAAGTAATGAAAAAATTCAAGTTGGTGATAAAATCGACATCAATAATACTATTAAAGTAAAATCTGAAATTTATAAAATTGAAGGTAACGTATTTTTTCTTAGAGTTAGCAGTAATATTGACGATGCCATTTTAGAATGTAAAATAAAGAAGTTAAATTAATATAAAATTTTAAAATCCGTTCCGATAATTTGGAACGGATTTTTTATATTAGCAAATAATTTATCTACTCTTAATTTGGAAACCTATCAAGCAATACTAATACATCCCGACGCAAAAGGCGGAAGAACTTCAGGAAATCTATCAATAAAAAATAATTGCATTTACTTTCAAAGCGAAGAACTTGATTATCAAATAAGTTTTATCAATTTAACTATAAATGCTGGCGGTGCTTCTAACCGATTCATATTTTTTGCAGATAAAACAAATAAAGAAATTTCAATTTACACTTCTGATAAAAAGGTTTTAAAAAACAATATTCTTGCTTCTAACAATAACTTCAAAAAAGAAATTTTAAGATCAAAATCTGATTCCAAAAAAACTTTAAAAAGCATCATTATTGTTATTATACTTATCTGTGCGATTATCACAGGTTTATATTTTTCTAAAGATAAAATGGTGGAGAAAATTGCCAATCAAGTTCCTGCCACTTGGGAAAAAGAAGCTGGTGATAAACTTTTTTCTACTTTATCATTACAATATAAATTCATCAAAAACGATTCTCTAGAAAAAGAATTTCTAAAAGTTGCACAACCTTTAGTGAAGCAAATTGAAAAAGATGGATTTAAAATCGATTTATATTTCGTTAAAGATGCAAGTATAAACGCTTTTGCATTACCAGGAGGTAAAGTAATTATTCAAACTGGATTAATTGAAAATGCCAAATCTTGGGAAGAAGTTATGGGTGTGGTAAGTCACGAATTATCTCACGTTACACGTCGCCATCACATCAGAGGAATTATCAATAATTTAGGAATTTTTACTATTCTTTCCGCAACTTTTGGAGATGTGAGTGCACTTGCGGGAACTTTTTTAAATCTAGGTGGTGAACTAGCTTCTTTATCAAACAGTAGAGATTTTGAATATGAAGCGGATGAAACAGGTTGGAAATATCTTACTCAAGCAAAAATAAATCCAAAAGGCTTAATTACTTTCTTCGAAACATTGGAAAAAGAAGAAAAAGAAAATGAAATCAAATCGAAAATTGATAAAACAATTGATTTATCATTTTTATCTACTCACCCTGATACTAAAGATCGTATTAATGCTTTAAAACAAAAGCTTAAAGGTGATAAAACGGTCTATATAAAATTACCAGATAATTTTGAAAAATTTAAAACCGAACTCTTAAAACAAAAAACAAATTAAAAAGAATGGAAATTAAAATTGAAGGAAAACCAGCGTTTGCCTACGTAGTAGCTACGTTAGCACCTGGAGAAACCATTATTGCAGAATCGGATGCTATGTCTAGCATGTCTGCAAATTTAGATATGGTTGCCAAATTTAATGGCGGACTATTTGTGGGATTACTAAAAAAGTTTTTGGGTGGTGAAAGTCTATTCATCAACCATTTTACAAATAATACCAATGAAACTTTAAACTTACATTTAACACAACCAACTCCTGGTGATATTGAAATTAAAGAATTAGATGGAACTTCTAGTTACTGTATTCAAAATGGCTCTTACATTGCTTCTGAAAAAGGTGTGAAACTTGGGGTGAAATGGGCAGGTTTTGGATCTTTAATTGGAGGCGAAGGGCTTTTCAAATTAGTAGTTTCAGGAAAAGGAAAAGTAATTTTTGGTGCTTATGGCGGACTACTTGAAAAAGAAATCAATGGAGAATATATTGTTGACACAGGTCATTTAGTGGCTTATGAACCAAATATGAAATTAAAACCACAATTGGCTGGTGGAATTTTTAGTAGTCTTTTTGGAGGTGAAGGATTTGTAACTCGTGTAGAAGGAAAAGGAAAAATTTATATTCAAACACGAAATATTTCAGGATTGGCTTCTTGGATAAACAGACAATTATAATTTAAGTATGGAAACACAAAATATAGAATATAAAACAGCAAGTTTAAATGTAAATTTAAAAATGCGACCAGGTTCAACTGCAGCAGAAATTAACTTGCAACCTGGACAAGAATTTACTGCTGAAGCTGGAGCCATGATTGCCATGAGTCCAACAATTTCAATGACCACAACAACTTATAAGAAAAATTCAGGTGGAATTTTAAAAGGTTTAAAAAGAGTACTTTCTGGAGAAAGTTTTTTCTTAAATCATTATACAGCTGGTAGTCAACCCGGAACAGTATGGCTTGGAACAACACATGCTGGAGATATGATGACAAAAGAATTAAACGGCGAAGGAATTATCATTCAAGGTGGTTCTTATGTAGCGAGTTCTCCAGAAATTGAAATCGATTTAAGCTTTCAAGGTTTTAAATCATTAATTTCTAAGGAAAGTTTATTTTGGTTAACAGCAAGAGGAAAAGGAACTGTAGTTTTTAATTCTTTTGGATGTATATACCCAATTCAGGTTAATGGTGAATACATTGTAGATACTGGACATATTGTGGCTTTTGAGGAAAACTTAAACTTCACTTTATCTAAAGCAGGAAAAAGCTGGATGAGTTCTTTTTTAGGAGGAGAAGGATTAGTTTGTAAGTTTAAAGGCCAAGGTACTGTTTGGGTACAATCCCACAATACGGGTTCATTCGGAGAAATTTTAGGACCAAAATTAAAACCAAGATAAGATATGGAAGTTCAAGATAAAAAAGGATTTAATTATACAATGGATTGTAAACCAGATTTTGGTTTTGTTACTATTACAATTCCATCTGGAGAAAAATTAAAAGTAGAAGCTGCCGCAATGGCAACCATGGATACAAATATTGAAATGAAAACAAGCCTTAAAGGTGGTTTTGGAAGGTTTTTAACCGGCGAATCACTTTTTCTAAATGAATTTTCAGCAAAAAATGGAAGTGGTGAAATTCAAATTGCTCCAGCCTGTCCAGGTGATGTGGAACATATTTACCTGAAAAATGAAACAATTTATTTGCAAAATACGGCCTTTTTAGCTTCAGGAATTAATGTAGCTACTGAAAGCAAATTTCAAGGATTAGTGAAAGGTTTCTTCTCAGGAGAAAATTTATTTTTAATAAAATGTTCTGGAGAAGGAGATTTATGGTTTAATTCTTATGGTGGAATTATGGAGATTGATGTTCAAGATGGTTACATTGTAGATACTGGTCATATTGTTGGATTTACTGAAGGTTTAACTTACGACATCTCAAGAGTTGGCGGTTATAAATCGTTATTCTTTTCTGGAGAAGGTTTAGTTTGTAGATTTAGTGGAAGCGGAAAAGTTTGGATTCAAACTAGAAAAATTGTTCCATTCACAAATTGGACTTACCCATTCCGACCTACCAAAAAAGAGAAATAAAACAAAAACGTCCCGACAAAAATCGGGACGTTTTTTTATAACTTTATTCTTCTTCTTTCTTTATGATATAGGTATAAAACCAAGTAATTGTAAAGGTTGGAATCACATCTGTAAAAGGTATTAATTCTTCAATTGTACCAAATAAACCAGCAACTTTTCCAACTGTGCCTTTATACATAACAACTAAAAGTAAACCTGAAATAGGTGCCCAAATTACGTCAGCTGGTTCACCGAAAATTGGAACAACATACGTAATCATTCCTATAGCGTCGAAAATTAAACTTAATAATAGCTTTCTTTTTTTATCACTTTTCTTAACAACAATTGGCTGTGTTTCTTGATCCATTTCCTTTCAAAATTATAATTATTTGAAACACTAATATACAAATTAAATGGCAGTTTCTCAAAAATCAAGTTCAAGTTCAAAAATCAAATTCGAATTAATAATTCTCTTCTTTCAAAAAAAGAATTTTTAATCCATTCATTTTATATGTATAAGTTGGGTTTTCATATTTAGATCGAGGAAACTTCAATATATTGTGCCTTTTAATTTCTGGAAATTCTTTAATTAATTTTTTTGAAAGATTATCAAAATCGGAAATTATAGTAGGTTTTAATTTTTCGTCTTCAAAAATTGATCTACTTTCAAAATGTACTTTTGAATTCACACTCTGTCTTGATATTCTTAAAATCGTATCATTATGAATTTTTCGAAAACTTATAAGATAATAAGGAAATACAGTATCCGATTTTTTTTGTAAAGGAAATTTCTCTTGAAATTTTAAAATTTCGTTTCTAAAATTAATTTCTAAATATTCTTTTTTCTCACATGAAAAACAAAATAGTAGGATTGTTATTAATATTAATAATTTATTTTTCATTTTTCAAAAATCTATATTCTATTTTCAATATTCTATTCTCAAAAAAATCTATTTCAACATACTTTTATAATACTTTCTCAACTTCTCTAATTTCGGAGCAATTACATACTGACAATAACCTTGATCTTTATTCAGATTATAATAATTTTGATGGTAATCTTCCGCTAAATAAAACGGACCAGCCTTTTCTACTTTTGTCACAATCGGATTGGCATATAATTTTTCTTTCTCAATTAATTGAATATACTTTTCCGCTTTTTCTTTTTGTTCTGGGGAATTATAGAAAATAGCACTTCGATATTGTGTACCAACATCAGCACCTTGCTTGTTTAATGTTGTTGGATCATGAGTGGCAAAAAATATTTCTAATAAATCTTCATAAGCCACTTCATTCGGATTGAAAGTAATTTGAATTCCTTCAGCATGACCTGTTGTTCCATTACAAACTTCACGATAAGCAGGATTTTTTATAAAGCCGCCTGTAAATCCAGAAACAACTTTTTTCACACCTTTTACTTCTAAAAATATGGCTTCAGTACACCAAAAACAACCACCAGCAAAAGTGGCTACTTGAACGCTATCATTCATAATTACTTTTTTATTTGCGATTTCTTTATTTACAATTTTTTTGTCAGCAGTTTGCACTTTACCTCCGCAAGAAAACAAACTTAAAAACGAGCTTATTAATACAATGTAGTTCATCTTTTTTTATCAAATTTAGTTAATATTCTTTCAATCATATACGTTTTAACTTTACTTTTAGATTTGTGAATTAAACATTTTAATTTTCACTATTTCTTTGTTTCT
>CAMLRV010000090.1 GCA_946482495.1 uncultured Flavobacteriia bacterium | reverse complement strand
ACTAGAAAGAAACGAACTTAATATCGATAAAGAACCACAAGAAATCATCGAGTACATTGAAGATGCGATTGATCACGTGAGTTTAATTTTAGAAGATAGAGGAGGAGAAGTTCATACTCATTTTAATGCCACTAGAACAACAGTTCTTCTAAACGATGTGCATTTTACAAATGTATTGGTTAATATTTTGGATAATGCCATGAAATATTCGGCGGAAAGACCAGTTATTAATGTGTATACTGAAAACATCAAAGATTACGTTCTTATTAAAATAGAAGATAACGGAATTGGAATGTCAAAAGCCGTACAAAAAAAGGTTTTTGAAAAATTCTTTAGAGAGCATACCGGTGATTTACACAATGTTAAAGGTCACGGTTTAGGATTAGCATACGTAAAACAAATTATAGACGACCACAATGGCGAGGTTTTTGTGGAAAGTGAAAAAGGAAAAGGGAGCACATTTATAATTAAATTGCCATTAATAAATTAAATTATGGAAGCGAAAAAAATACTATTAGTAGAAGATGATCCAAATTTTGGATCAGTATTGAGAGATTATTTATCATTAAATGATTTCGAAGTTACATTGGCTAAAAACGGAATGGAAGGTTTTGAAAAATTCAAAAAAGATACTTATGATTTATGTATTTTAGATGTAATGATGCCTTACAAAGATGGATATACATTAGCAAGAGAAATTAGAGAAAAGAATGCTGAAGTGCCAATTATTTTCTTAACAGCTAAAACATTAAAAGAAGATGTTTTAAAAGGATACAAAGTAGGAGCAGATGATTATTTAAATAAACCTTTTGATTCTGAAGTTTTATTAATGAAAATCAAGGCTATTATCCAAAGAAAAGCATCAGAATCTAAGCCAGATTCTACAGTATTTGAATTCAATATCGGTAAATTTCATTTAAATTCTAAATTGAGATTTTTAACTTTCGGAAACGAAGAACCAATTAAATTATCGCCAAAAGAATCAGAATTATTGAAAATGTTAGCGTTACATGAAAATGATTTAATGCCACGTGAATTAGCGTTAACTAAAATTTGGAGAGATGATAATTATTTCACTTCTAGAAGTATGGATGTTTACATCGCTAAATTGAGAAAATATTTAAAACAAGATGAACGCGTTGAAATCCTTAACATTCATGGTGAAGGTTTCCGTTTAGTAATCAATCAGTAATATCAAGGCTACAAGAAATTGTAGCCTTTTTTCTTTATATTTGCTTATAAAGTCAAGCCAATGAATTATCAGCAAATACTTGAAGAAATATATTCGCAATCGAAATCGTTACCAATTATTGGTAATATTGCCACAACTATTCCAGAATTAGCCAATGTTAATCCAGATAAATTCGGAATTTGTTTAACTACAATTAACGGTGATGTATATAGCATTGGTGATAGTCACGAAAAATTTTCTATTCAATCGGTTTCTAAAGCACTTTCGGTTACTTTGGCTTTCTCTCATTATGGTGAAAAAGTTTGGAATCGAGTAGGAGTGGAACCATCAGGAAATCCATTTAATTCGTTAGTTCAGTTAGAATACGAAAAAGGAATTCCTAGAAACCCATTCATTAATGCTGGTGCTTTAGTCATTGCAGATATGCTAGTTTCTTGTTTAAAAAATCCAAAAGAAGATTTTATTCATTTTATTCGAGAAATTTCCGGTCATGATGATATAAATTACAATTTAAAAGTGGCCAGATCTGAAAAAGATACCGGTTTTAGAAACGCCGCTTTAACCAATTTCTTAAAATCTTTCGGAAATATTACTAACGATGTAGAACAAGTTTTAGATTTCTATTTTCATCAATGTGCGATAGAAATGACTTGTCAAGAATTATCCGATGCTTTCTTTTTCTTTGCGAATGAAGGCGTTTCGAAAAATGGAAAACCAGTTTTGACTTCAAGTCAAGCTAAAAGAATTAACGCTATTATGCAAACGTGTGGATTCTATGATGAATCGGGAGAATTTACATATAAAGTTGGTTTGCCAGGAAAAAGTGGAATCGGTGGTGGAATAGCTGCTGTTTTACCGAAACAATTTTCAGTTGCTACATGGAATCCACGATTAAACGAAAAAGGAAATTCCGAATTAGGGATGTACGCATTAGAACAATTAACTACTAAAACAGGAATGTCGATATTTTAAAAAAACCTGTCAGGTTTTTGTAATCTGACAGGTTTCAAAAAAGGAAGATATTACACCCTACTTTCTTCGTTTTCTTTATCTAAATATTCCTGAACGGTTTCAATAGCATTATTAATTACATCGCTTAAGGCAGTAATAAAACTGCCGTCTTCTGCATTTTCCATAGCGTGTTTTAAGGCTTCCACTTCTGCAGAAATAATTTCAGTAGTTACATTTTTACCACTTTCAGCAATTCCAGCTAAAATTAAGTTATTAATTTCCTCTTCTGTTCTTCCGCGTAAATGTTTTTCTTGACGAATAATGATGTGGTCAAACATTCTTCCAGCAATTTTAGCACATTCTTTAATGTCTTCATCGCGTCTGTCGCCCACACCAGCAATAATTCCTATTTTTTTTGTTGCCGGAACACTTTCTAAATATTCTTCAATTCCTCTATAACCAGCCGGATTGTGAGCAAAATCAATTAAAACTTTAAATTTCTTGAAATCGAAAATGTTCATTCTTCCTGGAGTTTGCGCCGCACTTGGCACAAATGTTTGTAAGGATAAACTAATATCTTCTGTTTTGAAACCTTGTAAATAGGCTGCTAAAGTTGCTGCTAAAACATTTGCAATCATAAATTTGGCTTTTCCACCTAAAGTTAATGGCACATGCGTAGCTTTTTCTACACGTATTTTCCATTCTCCTTTTTTGATAGTGATGAAACCATTTTCATACACAGCTACAATTTTTCCTTCTTTTGATAATCGTAAGGCGTTTTCACTATTTTCATCTAAACTGAAATAGGCAATATTACAGCTTAAGTCTTTTGCAATTTTCATGCAATATTCGTCCTCTGCATTTAAAATTGCCCAACCGTCTTTTTTGATACTTCTAACTACAGTTGCTTTTACTCGTGCTAAATCATCTAAAGTATGAATGTCGGCTAAACCTAAATGATCTTCTTGAATGTTTGTAATTACACCAATATCGCATCGAGAAAACCCTAAACCAGATCTTAAAATTCCACCACGAGCGGTTTCTAAAACAGCAAATTCCACTGTTGGATCTTTTAAAATGTATTCTGCAGAAATTGGTCCGGTTGTATCACCTTTTTCCATTAAGTGATTCTGTACATAAATTCCGTCTGATGTTGTAAATCCAACACGATATCCATTATTCTTAACAATATGTGCAATTAATCGGGTAGTGGTAGTTTTTCCGTTGGTTCCAGTCACCGCAATAATCGGAATTCGACTTGGTTTTCCTTGAGGATACAACATGTCAATTACTGGAGCAGCCACGTTTCTTGGTAAACCTTCAGAAGGTGCCAAGTGCATACGGAAGCCAGGAGCAGCATTTACTTCCAAAATACAACCACCATTTTCTTTTAACGGTTGAGTTAAGTTTTCTGCCATAATATCCACACCACATATATCTAATCCAATTACTCGAGAAATTCTTTCACAAAGGAAAATATTTTCAGGATGCATCATATCAGTTACATCAACTGAAGTTCCACCTGTACTTAAATTGGCAGTTGATTTTAAATATACAATTTCATCATTTTTAGGTACGGTTTCCAACGTGTAGCCTAATTTTTCCAATAAATCTGTCGTATCTCTATCAATATCAATTTGAGTTAACACATTTTCATGTCCGTAACCTCTGCGTGGATCTTTATTCGTTTCGTTAATTAATTGCTGAATCGTATCTTTTCCGTTTCCTTTTACGTGAGCTGGTTCGCGTTTTGCAGCCGCCACCAATTTATTATCGATAATTAAAACTCTAAAATCGAAACCAGAAATAAATTTTTCTACAATTACGCGTCGACTATAATTTTTAGCATAAGCTAAACCAGCTACTGCATCTTCTCTATTTTTTACGTTGATAGACGCACCTTTTCCATGATTTCCATCTAAAGGTTTAATTACAATTGGGAACCCAATTTTTTTAATCACTGCATCTAAATCTTCTTCAACTACACAAATTCCACCACTTGCCACTGGGATTGAAGCATTTCCTAACATACGCTTGGTTTCTTCTTTATTGCAAGCAATGTCTACTGCAATGTTACTTGTTTTGCAAGTAATTGTCGCTTGAAAACGCATTTGATTCACACCATAACCTAATTGCACTAGCGAATTTGTTCCTAAACGAATCCAAGGAATATCACGAGCTACGGCTTCTTCTACAATACTTCCTGTTGATGGACCTAAACGAACACGTTCTCTAATTTCGCGCATTTTTTGTATGTCGGCTTCTACATCATAAGGTGTTCCAGCAATTAAAGCTTCGGCAATTGCCACCGAACTTTCGGCTGCAAATAAACCAACATTTTCTTCGGTATAACTGAAAACAACATTATACACTCCAGGTGTTTTGGTTTCACGAGTTCTTCCGAAACCCGTTTCCATACCGGCAAGTGTTTGTATTTCTAAGGCGATGTGCTCAATTACATGTCCCATCCAAGTGCCACGTTCTACACGAGAGAAAAATCCACCACGACAACCTTCAGAACAACGATGTTCAATCATTGTGGGAAACATCGCTTCAATTCGTTCGCGAAAACCTTCAATTTTATTGGTTGGAAATTGTTCCATTTCCTCCAAATCTAATCGCATTTGAATTAATTTTTTACGATTTACACTCCAGATATTTGGTCCGCGAAGGGCTTGAATTTTATCTATTTTCATTTTGGTTTGATATTTTGTAATGAGTTTTGTTAAAAATAGGAATTTTTTATTATTTCAAAATGTTTTTATTGAGATTATTTTAGAGAAATGTCTTATGGAATTGATTTTACGTATTTTAGCCCCGATCTCGTTTTGTTAACGAGACTAGTTTCACGATATCCTCCAATTTTATTGGAGATTTAGCGGAAAGCGGGACAATTGTTGAAAAGTATGCGAAAAGTTTTGCTTCAAAAAATAAAAATAGATTTGCTTTAATTAACTTTTTGGCTATTTTTACCACATGAATATACAAGGAAAATTAGTCATAATTGGCGGTGCGGTTGATAAAGGGAGTTTTACAGAAACCGATTTAGATAAGAATGCAAGTAATAATTTAAATTTCTTTGAAGAAGGGATTTTAAAGAGAATTATTGACGAATCTAAGCATAAAAAAGATTCAAGAATTGAAGTAATTACTACGGCTTCTAAAATTCCAAAAGAAATTGGTCCAGAATACGTGAAAGCCTTAAATTATTTAGGTGCTCAAAACGTGGATGTGCTTTATATTGAAAAAAGAGAACAAGCTACTGAACCAGAAGTTTTAGCTCGTTTAAAAGCGGCAGATGTTGTGATGTTTACGGGTGGTGATCAATTGCGATTGACTTCTATTTTAGGAGGAACTGCTTTTGATGAAATGTTACTTGATAAATATCAAAACGAAGATTTTATTTATGCAGGAACTTCGGCAGGAGCAGCAGCGGCATCAAATAATATGATTTATCAAGGAAGTAGTAGTGAAGCTTTATTGAAAGGTGAAGTAAAAATTACTTCTGGATTAGGTTTAATTGATGGCGTAATTATCGATACGCATTTTGTACAACGCGGAAGAATTGGACGTTTGTTTCAAGCCGTTGTAGGAAATCCGAAAGTATTGGGAATTGGTTTAGGAGAAGATACAGGGTTGCTAATTACAAATGGTAAACAAATGGAAGCCATTGGTTCTGGATTAGTTATTTTAGTGGATGGTCGAGAAATAAAAGACACGAATTTAACTCAAATTGAATTAGAGCAACCGATTTCTATCAATCATTTGGTCACTCATGTGATGAGTAAAAATGATACTTTCGATTTGGATACGTTTAAAATGACGATTAAGAGTTCGCAATACGTTTAATAATATTTTGAAATAATTTTGGAACACAGATTTTAAAAATTAATATAATTTCTACAATCTGTGTTCCTTTTTAGTTATGTCTAAAATAATAATTCACGGTGGTTTTTTCTCAGAATCATCTACCAATATGGAAACTAAAATTGCCAAACAGCAAGCTTTACTTCATATTGTAAAATCATCTTACGAATATTTGAAAACGCATTCGGCTTTAGAAGCGGTTGTGTTTGCGGTTTCGATGTTGGAAGATGATGCGTTATTTAATGCAGGAATCGGTTCGCAAATACAAAGCGATGGAAAAATACGAATGAGTGTGGCTTTGATGAATGGCGAAACTCAGAAAATGAGCGGCGTGATTAATATTGAAGATGTTAAAAATCCGATTCAGGTTGCAGAAGTTTTAATGAAAGAAGACGATAGAATTTTAGGTGGAAGTGGAGCAACTAATTACGCAAGAAAACATGGTTTTGAGCAATTTTCGACTGAAATTCCACAAAGAAGAGCAGAATATGAAGCGAAAGTGAAATCGTTAGGTTTAGGAACTGTAGGTTGTGTGGCTTTAGATAATGACGGGAAAATTGCAGTGGCCACTTCAACTGGAGGAAAAGGTTTTGAATTGGTTGGAAGAATTTCAGATTCTGCTACCGTTGCAGGAAATTATGCTAATCAGTTTTGTGGTGTGAGTTTAACTGGAGTAGGAGAAGATATTGTAAGTAACGCT
This sequence comes from uncultured Flavobacteriia bacterium, assembly GCA_946482495.1. The sequence goes on along the minus strand of CAMLRV010000090.1, from coordinate 1,448 downwards.
ACAGCTGCCAAAATTGTAACTCGAGTTACGGATGGTTTTTCTTTGCAAGATGCTTTTGCTAAAACGTTTGAGGAATTATTGCCTTATGATGGTTTTGCTGGTGCAATTGCCATCGATTCGAAAGGAAATATCTTTCATCAAGATTCGCATCCAAGTATGGTTTTTGCGAGTTATGATGGAGAAAACGAAGAAGTTTTTAACTAAAATAAAACTTCTTTTAAAATAGATAAATCACCTAATATAAATAAATGTATTAGGTGATTTTGTTTTTGTTGAAATTTAAGCAATTTGATGTAATTCAAATACATATATAAGTAATTGGTAACATAAAATAAATTTTATTTTATACTAATTGTAATTTTAGACTTAAAATTTTTATTATGAAAAAAAATGTGTCATTGAGTAAAAGTAAAATGCCATTTGTTTTTACTAATAATAGTATCGTCTTAATTGTTTTAGTTGTTTTGATTTTAATTTGTTTTCTACTAAATATAATACAATTGTATTTGTATTATTAAATTGAAAACTAAAATCATAAGTTTATCAATTATTAAAACTGCCAACAAATAATTTGTGTGCTTTTGTTTCCATTTGCTAAATGAAGCGTTGTGCTGTTTTTAACTCCGGCTTTCTTCATTTGTTTGTATAACGGTTTTAGGTTTGTTTTCTTTGAAACAATCGCGCTAAACCATTTACATTGCTCCTTGAAGTGAACACTTTCGTAAATCATGTTGGTTACGAAACCTAATTCGCCACCTTCACACCATAACTCATTATTTTGACCGCTAAAGTTTAAAACAGGTTTATCCGTAGCTTTTCCGCCTAAGTTTTTAATCTTACGTTGAGAGCCTTTATTAGCTTCTTCTCGTGAAGCATGAAAAGGCGGATTACATATTACAAAATCGAAAATTTCCTCCGATTCTAACATATATTTTAAAACATGGCGCTTGTTGTCGTTAAATCGTACGGTTACGTTTTCGTTTAACTTTGGATTTTTACTTAAAATCGTTTCTACAGATAATAAAGATTGCTTGTCGACTTCCGTTCCAACAAACGTCCAACCATATTCATGATTTCCGATAATAGGATAGATGCAGTTTGCACCAATTCCGATATCTAAAATTCGCACTGTATTTCCTGTTGGAACAACTCCACCGTTTGAGGCTGCTAATAAATCAGCAACATGATGAATGTATTCCGCTCTTCCTGGAATAGGAGGACATAAGTTCGTTTTAGGAATGTTCCAATAATCTAAATTATAAAAATGCATTAGTAAAGCTTTGTTTAAAGCTTTTACGGCAATTGGATTGGAAAAATCTATCGACTTTTCTCCAACTTTATTTTTAGTAACGTGTAAGTTTAAATCGGGATGTGTTTTAATTAGTTGGTCAAAATTATATCTACCAACGTGTTTGTTTCTTGGGTGTAAACCTTCAAAAAACAGGTTT
>CAMLRV010000089.1 GCA_946482495.1 uncultured Flavobacteriia bacterium | reverse complement strand
TGTTGGCACATAACCCATTCCAATTGCAATTCCTAATGATGGTGATTGTGTTCCTGAAGTTACAATTCCAACTACATTTCCATTTGCATCAGCAATTTCATAATCGTGACGAGGAATTCCTCTATCTACCATTTCGAAACCAATTAATTTTCTAGATACACCAGCTTCTTTTTGTTTCTTTAAGTTATCAGAATTCGTAAATTCTTTATCAAATTTAGTAATCCAACCTAAACCTGCTTCTAACGGAGAAGTAGTATCGTTAATGTCGTTTCCGTACAAACAGAATCCCATTTCTAAACGTAAAGTATCACGAGCCGCTAAACCAATTGGCTTGATTCCGAATGCTGCACCAGCTTCAAAAACTTTTGCCCAAATAGTTACTGCATCTTCGTTTTTAAAATAAATTTCAAATCCGCCTGAACCTGTATAACCAGTTGCCGAAACAATTACATCTTGTTTACCCGCAAATTCACCAATTTGAAATGTGTAATATCCCATATTCGCTAAATCGATGTTTGTTAAACTTTGCATCGCTTCAGCCGCTTTCGGACCTTGAATTGCCAATAAAGAATAATCATCAGAATTATTAATCATTTCCACACCTAAATCGTTGTGTGATGAAATCCAATTCCAATCTTTTTCAATGTTTGAAGCATTAACCACTAACATATAATGATTGTCAGCAATTTTATAAACAATTAAATCATCTACAATTCCACCTTCATTATTTGGCAAGCAAGAATATTGCGCTTTTCCATCTACCAATTTAGACGCGTCATTTGAAGTTACTTTCTGAATTAAAGCTAAAGCGTTTTCTCCTTTTAAGAAAAATTCACCCATATGAGAAACGTCAAAAACACCAACACCAGTTCTCACTGTTTCGTGTTCTACGTTTACTCCTTCATATTGAACAGGCATATTGTAACCTGCAAACGGAACCATTTTCGCCCCTAAACTTTCGTGAATAGCTGTTAATGCTGTATTTTTCATTATATGTAGTTAAAAAATTTGAAGTTGCTAATGTATTGAAAATTCTCAAAAAAATTCATGTAAAAAGCCATAAATATTAAGAATTTCACAAAATACCGTTTTAATACTAATAATAGTTGCATTTTAAGAATTGTTTATAGAATTTTGTCATCTAAAACAAAATCAAATGCATTATATAGATTCATCATTACTTTCCATTGATAAAGTTAAAGAAATCATTTTCGAAGGAAAGAAATTAGGGCTTTCAGAAGAAGCGGTTTCAAAAATTGAAAAATGTAGAAATTATTTAGACGAGAAAATGGCTTCGAATGAAAAAGCTATTTACGGAATCAACACAGGTTTCGGTTCGTTATACAACATTAAGATTTCTACAGAAAACTTAACCAAGCTTCAAGAAAACTTGATGAAATCTCACGCATGTGGAACAGGTGAAGAAGTACCGCATGAGATTGTAAAAATCATGTTGTTATTAAAAATCCAATCTTTAAGTTATGGACATTCTGGTGTACAATTAGAAACGGTTCAACGCTTAATTGACTTCTACAATAACGATATTTTACCAGTTGTTTACACGCAAGGTTCATTAGGAGCAAGTGGTGATTTATCGCCATTAGCACATTTATGTTTACCATTAATTGCAGAAGGTGAAGTGTATTATGATGGATTCCGTCAACCTGCTGATAAAGTATTAGGTAAATTAAATTTAGCGCCAATTACTTTAAAATCGAAAGAAGGTTTAGCCTTATTAAACGGAACACAATTTATGAGCGCTTACGGAGTTTATAATTTGATTCAAGCTGATAAATTAGCACAATTAGCTAACATTGTTGGTGCGGTTTCTTTAGAAGGTTTTGATGGAAGAATTGAACCATTTAATGAATTAATTCATTTAGTTCGACCACACAAAGGACAATTATCAACAGCACAACACATGATGGAATTATTGGAAGATAGTCAAATCATCGCTCAACCTAAAAAACATGTTCAAGACCCATACTCTTTCAGATGTATTCCGCAAGTTCATGGTGCGAGTAAAGATGTAATTGATCATGTGAAAAAAGTATTTACTACAGAAATTAATTCGGTAACTGATAATCCAAATATTTTTGTGGGTGAAGATGAAATTATTTCTGGTGGAAATTTCCACGGACAACCTTTAGCTATGGCTTTAGATTATTTAGGAATTGCTTTATCAGAATTAGGAAGTATTTCTGAAAGAAGAACCTATCAATTAATTTCTGGTTTAAGAGAATTGCCTGCATTTTTAGTAAGCAATCCGGGATTAAACTCAGGATTTATGATTCCTCAATACACGGCAGCAAGTATTGCTAGTCAGAATAAACAATTAGCCACTCCAGCAAGTATTGATAGTATTGTTTCGAGTAACGGACAAGAAGATCATGTGAGTATGGGAGCAAATGCGGCAACAAAAACATTAAAAATTGTTGAAAATGTAGAGCGTATTTTAGCCATTGAATTATTTAATGCTTCGCAAGCAATTGAGTTCAGAAGACCATTAAAATCAAGTGATTTTATTGAAATGTTTGTGAAAACATATAGAGAAGAAGTTCCTTTAGTTTCTGAAGACAGAATTTTACATTACGATATTGAAAAATCCATTCAGTTCTTGAAAAGCTTTCAAGTAGAAGCTTAAGAAAAGAGCCAAGGCAAAAGATAAAAGTAAAAAGGCAAAAGTTTAAATTAAGAACTTTTGCCTTTTTTTATTTTTAAAATTTGTTTCCCATAAATTGAACTTTCAAACTCAATACTATCTTCAAATTCGATTGATTCGTAGGGTGGATCAACTGGGACTTGATCAATTCGCTCAGCATACAAATCAGTAGATTCAACACACATATCGCTATAAATTAGAATAATATCTTCTCTTTTTTCAATATGAGGTAAGTAAAATACTTCTTCGTGTCTAATTCTTTTAAGGTTTTTCAAATTGAACGCGCACCATTCGTATTCTCCAGAATAAAACAAAATATCAGTTTCTGAGATATATAAAAAACGAGCTTTACTAATTTCACTATCAATACCTAAATCAAATCGTATTTTAATTTTTCTATCATTAAAATTTAAATTCACTATTGAAGATTTTGACAATACATCACATTGAGAAAGTAATTCTTTATGAATTAAATCAAACTCTGTTGAAGTAATTAAATTTGGAAAATTTTCAATTTCAATTGAAGAAGCAAACATATAATTATCTCAAAAAGACTAATACAATTGCAAGAATTGCAGGGATGCCTTGCACAAAAAAGATTCTTTTAGAAACCGAATACCAACCATATAAAGCAGCAACTACTACACAACCTAAGAAAAAGTAAGCAATATTTTTGCTCCAAATTGAATCACAAATAAATAACGACCAAAGTAACCCTGCCGCTAAAAACCCATTATACAAACCTTGATTGGCTGCTAAGGTTTTAGTCGGTTCAAATAAATGTTCAGGTAAAGTTTTGAACACTTTTTTACCTGTTGTTGTCCAAACAAACATTTCTAACCATAAAAAATAGATATGAAGTAAAGCTACAATTATGATGCTAATTTTTGATAATATTTCCATATTTTATTAGTTTAGTTTACTATTACTATCGTTATTTTTTAGTGTTTTGATAATTAAAATTATGCTTGAAATTAACATAAATAATACTGAAAGGATATTAGTTTCAACGCCAAAAGGCCAATGCATTAATTTGATTAGGTTTCCAATTAACCAAAAAACTAATCCAATTAAGAATAAAGCAATTATATATTTGTATTTCATTTTAATTTCTTTCGCTAAAAGGTGTAATGATTCCGTTTTCTAAATAGTTTTTAAGTTGATTCAATAACATCGCCCAACAAAAACTAGCCACTTTATATTCTTTCGAAATTTCCTTCCAATTGGTATGATAGAATTCGATTTCTGTTTTATTTACATCAATTTCTCTTAATTTAAATCCGAATTGAGTAGGTAACCATTCTTTCATCGCGTCAAGCATAGAAAACTCGATACACATATTTTCTTCAAACTTAGAGATTTTGGCAAACCAATTGTATTCGTCGGTAAAATTCAGATTATATACTTCGTTTAATTTCGGAATACCGTTACATTGCAATGTCCACCAATTGTTTAATCCAGTTGGTGTAGAAACGGCTTCAAAAAATTTCTCTTTCGAAACATTTACAACAAAATCGTGATAAATAGTAAACATTATTCTTTTTTACGTTTTGGTCTTTTGACTAATTCACCTTTACAATTCGGACAAACAAATTCCATTTCTTCAGAACATGATGCACAAAAAGTACATTCATAACTACAAATACAAGCTTCCGATTGCATGTTCAAATCTGCAGCACATTTTTCGCAAGATGTTTTAAATTCCAAAGCCATTATCTGTTTTTATTTTTTAGTAGATATACCATAATTACTGCTCCAAAAATAATTTCTAACACTACTCCTACATTAAACATTAGTGTAGCACATGGCCATTCCATTATTTTAAACAAAGCTCCAAAACCTACAATGAAACTGCATGCAATAATGATGAGCAATAATTTTTTGAATTTATCTTCCATTTGATTTTGTATTTGTAGTTATTCTTTTTCATTAAAAATTCGTTCTATCCTTTTATCAGGAACCAACCAAAGTAACGCTACTAAAATATAAATGGCACCTGAAATTGGAACATAAAATTTGGTAAAAATTACGGCAATAATATATAATATCACTGATAATTTTCCTTTGTAATCTTTCCCAATAGCTTGAGCTAAATCAGAAGTTTTTCCATGAGAACAAATGATTTGATATTGTAAAATATTGAATGCTATTCCATTCATTAATAAAATAACACCATAAAACATCATTGGAAAACTTGCAAAATGATTCTCACCTATCCAAGCCGTTGCAAAAGGAATTAAAGACAACCAAAATAACAAATGCAAATTGGCCCATAAAATTTTTCCATTGACATTTTTTACAGTATGCATCATGTGATGGTGATTATTCCAATAAATACCAACATATATAAAACTTAAAATGTAACTTAAAAACTTATGTGATAATATGAAAGTATAGCTTCAAATGAAATATTTGAAGGAACTTTAAATTCTAAAACCATGATAGTTATAATAATAGCTAAAACACCATCACTAAATGCTTCCAGTCTGCTTTTATTCATTCAATTTTAAATTAAACTAACGTTTTATGAATTCGTTTGTGTTTGGTTTGAATTAAGTTTTCATTTCCGGAAATGATACTGATATTTCCGTTGATTTCCAACATAGCTAATTTTACGAATTTGTAATTTTCCACACCATGTTCTCTAATAACTTCGTCTAATTCATCGGAAGTAATTCCTAATCTAGATAAGGTTTTGAAATCAATTTTACCATCGTGAATTAATATTTCAGGCTTACTTTGCACTAATTTGCTTAAAAAACCTGATTTATTTAATATCTTTTTGAATAGAAAATTTATTGTAAACAGTGAAAAAGCTGCTATAATTCCGCCTTCAAGCGAAACATTACTTCCTACCATAGCATTTTGAACCGAGTTACTAATCAATAAAATTAAAACAATGTCGGAAGCATTAAGTTGTGATAATTCCTTTTTACCGAAAATGCGCAAAGCAATAACCATAAATAAATAAACGGCTACACTTCGTATGACAATGTCTACATACGGATTCATTTCAATCGTTTCATTATAAATACAATCAAAGCAATAATTGCTAATGCTTCAGTTAACATTCCAGCTATTAGTAAAAAACTAGTCCCAGGTAAATGATTTAGTTTAAATAACGCACCTATTACAGTTATTACCATTCCTAAAAGGAATAAAACCAATGGAATTTTGTATGTTTTCATATGAAATTATTTAAAATTTTTCTCGATAGCTTTAATCATTTCTCCGGCAATATCTTTTTGAGTAGCACCTTCAATTCCTTCTAATCCTGGAGAAGAATTTACTTCTAGTAATAATGGACCTTTACTAGATCGAATGATATCTACACCAGCTACTTTTAAGTTCATGGCTTTGGCAGCTTTTATGGCAATTTTTTTCTCATCAGAAGTTACTTTTACTACAGAAGCCGTTCCGCCCATGTGAATATTAGCTCTAAACTCACCTGGCGCAGCTTCACGTTGCATCGCAGCCACTACTTTTCCATCAACTACAAATAAACGTAAATCTTTACCGTTGGCTTCTTTAATAAATTCTTGAACTAAGATATTCGCATTTAAACTTTTAAAAGCATTAATAACCGATTCAGCGGCTTTTTTGGTTTCAGCTAAAACGACACCTTTACCTTGAGTTCCTTCTAATAATTTTACGATTAATGGCGAACCACCAACCATTTTAATTAAATCGTCTGTATCTAAAGGAGAATTTGCAAATCCAGTCGTTGGAATATCCACACCATGATTTAATAATAATTGCAACGAAAACAATTTATCTCTTGATTGCGTGATGGCAGCAGCATTATTTAAAGCAAAAACTTTCAATGCTTCAAATTGACGTGTCAAAGCACAACCATAATACGTCATACTAGGACGAATTCTTGGGATAATCGCATCGAAATCGTTCAAAACTAACCCACCACGATAATGGATTTCTGGATTAGAAGCACTTAACTTCATGTAGCAATATTTCAGATTTAAGAAATGCATTTCATGTCCGCGCATTTCTCCTGCTTCAATAATTCTACGGTTACTATATAATTCCGGATTACTGGCTAACAAACCAATTTTCAATCCTTTTTTACTTGGATCTTTATAGTAATATTCTTTTAAACTTTCTGATGAAGGTTGTCCTAATTCAAATTTTCTTTCTGGATCAACAATCAATCTTCCCACCATGGCTTCGCGTCCTAATAACATCCTGAAACCCATAGAGTCTCTGTTTGTTAGCGTTACCTCAACTTGCCATCTTTGATTTCCTAATTCAACATCTGTTCGAATAACGTATCTTTTTTCTCGAGTTCCATTCGAACTTTTAATAATTCTTTGATCGACTAATTGCGCTTCACAATGAATAGTTGATTTCGAATTATTTTGAATCGGATTGATATCGAATTTTAACCATTCGTCACCATTCTTTTCAAAAATTTTAATATTGATAGCGTGTAAAGCTGAAGTTTTGGCTCCCGAATCGACACGGGCTTTAATTGCTGGAATTCCTAATTGCGGAAACGAGCACCATTCTTCACTACCAATTAACGTTTTGTCTTGCATTTGTAAGAAATTTGAAATCTAATTTAGGGTTATTTTTTTAAAAAAATGGCGTTTTTATTGTTTTTTTGGAAACACATTATCCTCTTTTTTCACATCTGCCATCAAATCAGTTGGGTCGATAATTACCGATTTAATTACTCCTTTCTCTTTAGGAATTTCGATTGTGTACGTTGGAATTGCCCATTCCCAACCTGTTAAAACCGTTCTAGTTAAATTAGTAAAAGGGTTTGGTTTTTCCCAACGCATTAACGTATTTGGAATATAAAAATATTCTTTTTTACCGTTTTCGAATTCTACGATTAAATCGATTGGCATTGGCATTCTCCCTTTTCTTTCTAAAACAATTTTATGATTTTCTACCGATTTAATAGCATAATCAATAGTGTTTGTAGTTTGTGTCCATTCGTTTAAATACCAATCTAAATTACAACCTGAAACTTTTTCAGCCGTTCTTTTGATATCGTTTGGAGTTGGATGAGAGAATTTATAATCTGAATAATATTTTTTCACCGTTTTTTGTAAATTTTCTACACCAATTACATAAGCCAATTGTGCTAAGAAAATTTCACCTTTACTATACGCGTTAATTCCGTAATTTTGATTAAAATCGTATCGATCAGCGTGAGTGGTTAACGGTTGTTCTTTGCCAGAATTTGCTACATAAACATAATTATTGTATGAATCTGCGAAAGGATTTTCAGGCTCTTTTGGAGGCATAATTTCGTTCATCGCTAAATCTGAAATAAATGAAGTAAACCCTTCATCCATCCAACAATGTTTTGATTCGTTTGTAGCTAAAAGATGTTGAAACCAACTGTGTGCAAATTCGTGAGCTGTAACACCAACTAAACTTCCATAACTTCTATTTCCAGTAATTAAAGTACACATTGCATATTCCATTCCACCGTCACCACCTTGAATAACCGAATATTGTTTGTATGGATATGGTCCAACATGCTTATTGAAATAAGCTAATAATTCAGCTGTTTTAGGCTGCATTTTTTTCCA